>CAYYZT010000163.1:0-397 GCA_964476015.1 uncultured Chitinophaga sp. | reverse complement strand
CATAATCGCTGCCCACCACGGAAACCAGATTGATGGGTTTCACGAAGTTGGAAGCCGACCAACTAAAGTGCAAGGCACTGCCCCCAACGATTTTGTCCACTTTCCCGAAAGGGGTTTCCAATGCGTCAAAGGCTACGGTGCCCACTACCAATAAACTCATAAAATTTGCTTTTTGCTAAAATTTTTATAGATTGCATAAATTCGGCTGCAAGATAGGAATTTAGTTTATCAGTTCACTGGTTAATCGGTGGGTTAGTGATTAGTTGGAATCAATAGAGATATAATAACCCGTTGATTTACAATAGGTCATGATGCACTTTACCCATCAATGGATAAACCAGTTAACCCATCAACCAATAACCATGAAATCCACCTGTATCGCCCTGCTGGACTGCAA
>CAYYZT010000162.1:816-7399 GCA_964476015.1 uncultured Chitinophaga sp. | reverse complement strand
GTTGGGGCAGGGACTGAACGGGCAACAACCGCAATAAATCACTAAGTCTTGGTCTTTAGGAACGCCCTCAAGATATTTCTTCAGGGCTTCAAAATGGTCTTTTTCGTCGGCGGGCCCTATGTCCACGGAGCCTTTTATCTGCCCCGAGGGGCCAATGCTGATGATTAGCGGTAGTTTCGGGTCATTTTTTTCAATCAAGGCGGCCAAATCGGCTGGCGACATCAACTGGTCGCTTCGCCAAGGTTCTCCCGTATCGGCCGTGGTTGTCGTGGTGCCATTGGGCTTGGTATCGCTATTGTTGCAAGCGGTGAAGGTTATCGCCACAAATAACATGCTTATGCCAAAAAGCCAAAAGTCTTGTGTCTTGTGTCTCATATCTTGTGTCTATAAAATATCAGTCCTTCCACTCCATAATCATCTCCACGGCATAGTGGTCGCTCAGGCCCACAGTGGTGCCGTAGCGTTTGGGGTTGCCGCTTTTCCAACTAGGCCCGATGCGGATGGTGGCCGTGCGCATGATATTGATGTTCGCGCCGTTGTCGCGCACAAAAATATAATCCACGGTATGCTCAATCTCGTTGGTGGAGGCGGTGTCTTCCCTACAGTTGAAATGTGGTTGTTGGGTAACGTGCAACAGGCGCATCATAGCCTCGTAATCCTCCGGCTTTTGGCGTTGGCAGTTCATGTCGCTACAAATGATTTGCACGGTGGCGCTGTCTTGGTGGGGTTTCAACAACTCGTCGTACAGTTGCCTAAACTGGTGGCGGTTCACCTCTTGTGGGTTGCCATTGGTGTGCGTGCCCACAATTTGGAAGATGTGCCCGTTGTGTTCCCCTTCCACCATCAAGCCGCCCTTGCGGGCCAGGCAGCCATCGTTGGCACATTCGGTAAAAGTTACCTCGCCTTTAATGCTCAGTGGCCTATCACTCAATACCCAGATACCGCTGTTGGTTTTAATGCTGAAAAACTTGCGGTTGGCCGGGCCGTAGCGGTAAGGGTATTTTTCCTTCAACCCCTTGTAAACCTTGCGGCGCGAGCGCATTTTAAACGCCTCTTGGAACACAAGGATATTGTAGTCGCGTTTTCCCAGCTCTTCTACAATGCCTTTGCTACGCTTGTTTTTTTGGGTTTTGTAGTAAACGCAATAAGGCAGCATGTGTATGTTCCACGAAAGGATTTTGAGCTGCGCAGGCGGGTAGGGCGGCACATACTCGTTTTGGGCCATGCTAGGCAGGGCTATGTACATTGCCATCAACACCAATAGGTATCTCATATAAAGGTAGTTGCCCTTAAATTTAGCATTAATGGTGTCATTTAAACACAAAGGGCCCAAAGAATGGCACTAAGTTCACAAAGATTAATGCGGCAACTTATCCTTTACTAAGCCGTAAACAAACGTGCCCAGCACGGCCATCAATATCGCGAGGCCAAATATCCAATAGCCATAGCCCACGCTTACGAACATAGGGCCGGGGCACGCACCCGCCATGGCCCAACCAAGCCCGAAAACGGAGCCGCCGAGCAAATAGCGTTTCCAGCCCATTTGCTTGTCCTCGAAACGGATGGGCTGGCCTGATACATCTTTTAAACGAAATTTTTTGATAATCGCGGTGCCGATAACCCCCAGCACCACGGCCACGCCGATGATGCCGTACATGTGGAAGCCTTGGAAACGGAACATTTCTTGTATGCGGTACCACGAAATGGCTTCGGACTTGGCCATGATGATGCCGAAAACGATGCCTATCAACAAAAACTTAATGCCTTTCATCTCGGAGTGGTTTTAGAAGATAAGGGGTAACAACAAGTGGGTGGTAATCAACCCGCCGATAAAGAAGCCGATAACGGCAATGAGCGACGGCAGTTGCAGGTTGCTTAACCCGCTGATGGCGTGGCCCGAGGTGCAGCCGCCCGCCCAACGGGTACCAAAGCCCACCAAAAAGCCACCCACCACAATCAAAATAAGGGTGGGCAAGCTAGTAATCCTGTCTATACTAAAAAGCTCTTCGGGCTGTAAGCCAGTGGGGGCCGCTAGGCCAAATTGGCCCAAATCCTGTATAGTGGCTTGCGATATCTGTACGCCTTCGGGAGAGGAGAGGAAAGTGCCCGCAGTCCACCCGCCGATGAGGGTGCCGACGAGGAACAACAGGTTCCAATTCTCGGCCTTCCAATCGTAATCAAAAAAAGAGCTTACCCTGCCCGCACCGCATGCGGCGCAGATGTGGCGGAAGTTGGACGAAAAGCCAAAGCTTTTGCCGAAAAACACCAGCAAAAACATAATGGCCGCAATGGCCAATCCACTTACGTACCAAGGCCACGGTTGGCTGAGGAATGATATCATTTGGGTGTGGTTTATCCGTTAATCGGTTGATCTGTTTATCGGTTCATCAGTAAATCTGTTAACCCGTTAATCAGTAAATACTTTGTGAATACCGATCAACCAATTAACCAATCAACTGGTCAATTTTTCCCAGACGGGCATACGAAATCAGTTTTGGGTACGTCGGTTTGGGCAATGGCTTTGTAACCGCCTTCTATGTTGATGAGATTGTCCCACCCGCGCGATTTGAGGATAGAGGCAGCTATTACCGAGCGGTAGCCACCGGCGCAGTGCAAATACAGTGGGCGGTCTTTTTTAAACTCCGCCAAATGGTCATTAATATAGTCCAACGGCAGGTTGAGGGCATCTTTTACGTGCTCGCTCTCATATTCGCCGGGCTTGCGCACGTCTACCACTTCCAAGGTTTGGTCGTCGTAGCGGTCGGCAAATTCCGTAGCGGAAATCGATTCCAATATATCTATTTCCCTGCCGCTGTTTTCCCAAGCCTCCAAGCCGCCTTTTAAGTAACCGATAGCATAGTCATAGCCTACCCTTGCCAAGCGAGTTACCACCTCTTCTTCGCGGTTGATGTCGGCCACGATTAGAATGGGCTGTTTGATGTCCGGTATCAACGTGCCCACCCACGGCGCAAAGCTGCCGTCCACCCCTATAAATATGGAGTTGGGGATAAAACCCTTTACAAACGACTCAGGTTTGCGGGTGTCCAGTATCACGGCACCCGTTTCGTTGGCAGCCGCTTCAAAGGCATCAGGTTCCAAAGCCTGTAGGCCACGTTCCATTACTTCGTCGATGCTGTCGTACCCTTCCTTGTTCATCTTCACGTTTAGCGGGAAATAGTTGGGCGGCGGCAAAAGGCCCGTGGTTACTTCTTTAATAAATGCTTCCTTGCCCATGCCTGACTGTAGGGCATAGTTCAGTTGCTTTTGGCTGCCGAGGGTGTCCCATGTTTCCTTGCTCATGTTTTTGCCGCAAGCGGAGCCCGCGCCGTGCGCCGGATAGATAATCACCTCATCCGCCAGAGGCATAATTTTGTTGCGGAGCGAATCGTACAGATATCCCGCCAAATCTTCTTGGGTAAGGTGTGATTTTACGGCAAGGTCGGGGCGGCCCACATCACCGATAAACAGCGTATCGCCCGTAAAAATGGCGTAGTCTTGGCCGTTCTCGTCTTTCAACAAATAAGTAGTGCTTTCCATGGTATGGCCGGGGGTATGCAATACTTTGATGGTCAAATCGCCCACTTTCAGTTCCTCGCCATCGGTGGCCACGTGGGCATCGAATTTAGGGGCTGCGTTGGGTCCGTAAACTATTTTCGCCCCCGTGGCGGCTGCCAAATCCAAGTGGCCCGAAACAAAGTCGGCATGAAAATGGGTTTCCAGCACATACTTTATCTGGGCGTTGTCTTTCCGCGCCTTTTCGATGTAAGGCTTCACTTCCCGCAAGGGGTCGATGATGGCGGCCTCGCCGTTGCTTTCTATATAGTACGCCCCTTGGGCGAGGCATCCGGTATATATCTGTTCTACTTTCATAAAGAGCGGGTTTGAAAGAAATTAGGTTAAAGGTACAGGTTTTTTGTAAAAAGCCTACTAAATTAGTAGAGTTTTGCTAGGGGGCATATCTAGAGCAAAGCTATTAAAAGATGTTAACGGCAAAATGAGGGCCAATCTTTATCGTTTTAAAAGGCAAACCACCGAACCATGCACTACCAACCTTGGGCCGAATATTTCGAACGGCACACTGGCCACTTCAACCACATAGACTTTGACGCAGCCGATGAATTGACGTTGGACGAACTGCGGCTGATTAAAACCTCCATCCGCCAGTTTCAGCGAGGCGAGCACTCTGAAGGCAAGCACCTGATGCAATATGCCAAAGAGCAAACCGCCTTTACGGGCGACGATAGCTACGAGCGGGCCATTTACTGGTTCATCCGCGAAGAGCAGCGGCATGCCATGGTGCTGGGCAAGTTTATGGAGGTACACGGCATTCGCAAACTTACCAACGACCCGGTGGACAATGTTTTTCGCGCCATGCGGCGGTACTTGGGCTTTGAGCAGTCCATCACCACACTGCTTACCGCAGAGATTATCGCGCTAGTTTATTATCGCGGTTTGCACCGTGCCACCCATTCCAAATTGTTGCAGGCCATCTGTACCCAAATATTGTTGGACGAGGAACTACACATCAACTTCCAATGCGAAACGCTTAAAGACATCACCGCCGGGCGAAGCCCGATAGTGGGGCTTATGGCGCGGGCATGGCAACGCTTCTTGCTGTTGGGCACGGTAGTGGTGGTGTATAGCCAGCATCGGCGCGTGTTGAAAGCGGGCGGTTTTGGTTTCCGCAGCTTTGGCGTGGCCTGTTTCAAAGCGTTGGAGCGTAGCATAGATATGATTTACTTTAGGGCACCTATACCCAAACGGCAAGAACAGTGGACGGTATAAAAAGCGAAAGGCTGCCCAATCGAGCAGCCTTTCATGAAATACGTGGTTCTGTAAAGGGCTTATTGTTTAATGAGTTTTTCGCGGTGGGTAACCGTGCCATTCCGCCACAACTCGGCTATATATAGGCCCGCAGGTTGGGAAGAGATGTCTACCCGGTTTTCGCCTTGGTGCAACGCGGTGTTATATACCGTTTTCCCCGAAAGGTTGTACAAACGCCAAGTAATGCCTTCGTGGGCAACCTTTATGGTAATGGTATGGGCCGTAGGATTAGGGTAAAGGCCGAGTGGTTCAAAATTGTTGAGAGTGGCAATGCCCGTCGTTTTTTCCAGCTTCAGGTCGTCTACATACAGGTACAGACAGTTTCCGCCATTTGCCATATCGCAAAACCCATGCAGGCTGGATACCATGAGCACGATAAACGTATCTGGCTCCACGCCCGGTGCCCAGTCCTCAATTGCCACGGAAAACGGCACCATGTCGCTGCCGCTGGTAGGCAGCAAATATTTTCTGCCGAACGCCACGGTATCATATAAGTTGGTAACGGTATTCCATTTGCGGTAGGCAATGGCTATTACCGCGGTATCGGCATCGCTGGTAGTGTTGGTGGTGTCGTAGTAATAGTACCCGGTCAGTAGCAGCGCTTTTTCTGTGGTTGGGGTTCCCACGGAAGGCATATCGGTCCACAGGGTGGCCATGGATTCGCCGTTGGTAGCATAGCCCTCGGCGTAAGAATACCAGTTCCATACCGCCATGGAGTAGCTGCCCGAGTGCGCATAGTCGGTTTTGAGCCCGGCCCCGAACTCATATGGAGCCCAGCCGATGGCCAGCGTATCGTTTAGGTCTTCGAAATCGCCATTGAACAACTGCGCCATGCCAGAGAAAGGCAGCAGTAGCATCAGCATTAAAGGGTAAAATATAGTTTTCATAGCAGATGGATATTGTTGTGGTTCAAAGGTGGGAACAAATAATGGGTTGCGCCATGCACAATTGCGCAAAATACATGTAAACTTGTGCCTAGGCATAATGCTAGTTTTTATGGCGGAAAAGCATGAAAGTTTCTTCCAGCAGGTGTTTCAGGTGGCGCGTTTGGTGCCCAAGGGGCGGGTAACCAGTTATGGTGCCATTGCGCGCTATCTGGGAGCGGCCAGTTCGGCCCGTATGGTGGGGTGGGCCATGAACCAAGCACACAACCAGTTTCCGTCAGTACCGGCACATCGGATAGTGAACCGAAAGGGGTTGCTTACTGGCAAGCACCACTTTGCCTACCCTGAACAGATGCAGGAGTTGCTGGAACGCGAGGGCATCGAAGTACGCCACGACCAAATAATCGATTTCAAAGAGATTTTCTGGGATCCTTTTGAAAACCTAGACCTTGAATAAACATAATCAGGCAATTGCTGATTGTTTGCCCCAACTTTAAGCATGTGGATATATCTTGGATTTTAAAAATTGACGAAATTTTGTTTCGCCCTTCCCGCCTATTCGTTCTATCTTAGTGTACGTAAAAGGCTAGCGCACTAATGCCATGCAAGAGGTAAAAGACATTTACGAAAAACTGGAGACCTGCACCGTGGACGCGGAGCGTATTGAACTGTTGGCCGAGCTTTCGGCCCAGTTTCTCCATAATGATATAAACCGCTGTATGGAGGTGCTCGACCAGTTGCAGCAAATTGGCCAAACCAGTTCGTTGCCCAAGGCATTCGCCTATTATTACAGCGGGCTGGGCCGTATCTGTTTTAAGCAATCCAAGTTTTTGGAGTCGCTGGAGGCCTTTAATACCGCGGTGCAATATGCCCGC
>CAYYZT010000162.1:0-806 GCA_964476015.1 uncultured Chitinophaga sp. | reverse complement strand
CGCGAAGCCAATTCGCCAATGCTGGAAAGCAACTGCTACCATAGCTTGGGTATGGTGTACTGGAAGGAAAGCATGTTCGAGGAGTCGCTGAAAATGTCGCAAAAGGCGTTGGAGTTTTTCAGCAACCTGCCCGACGAAAGCGGCAACAAGGCATTGTGCTACAACAGCTTGGGCAATATATACGAGAGGCTGGGGGAATATGATAAAGCAGAGCAGGCTTACCTTGACGGTATGCGTATATTGGAGAACCTGCAACAAGAGCGTTTGATAGCCAACGTGAAGGGCAACTTGGGGGTGATAAAGCTGCGTAAAAAGCAATATGCCGAGGCTTTGACTTACTTGGAGCCTGTGTACCAAGGATTTAAGAAGATAAACCATGCCACGGGCGAAATACTTACTTTGGTACACTTGGGGCATGCGCATACAGGGTTACGGGCTTTCGCCAAGGCCATGAAACTATACCTACAAGCCCTTAAAGAAATAAAGCAGAACGAGTACAAATTTGCCGAAGCGGAGGCGCACAAAGGCATCGGCTACATATATATCGGTATGGAGGGGCACGAGGAAGCCCTAAAGCACTACGATAAAGGTATGGAGATAGTGAAGGCGGTTGACTATCAGTCGGGGGTATGCGAATTTCATTTGGACTATGCCGAAGCTTACCGCCAAATGGGCAACATGGCCAAAGCGCTGGAGCATGTGGAAGAAGGGCTATCCATTGCCCGACAGAAAAAGCTGCCCATGGAAACCAAAAAGTTGGAGCAACTGCGGCAAGAGCTACTTTGGCCCCAGCCATTAGCTCTTGC
>CAYYZT010000161.1:0-7410 GCA_964476015.1 uncultured Chitinophaga sp. | reverse complement strand
GCCCGATTTATCCACCAAACTCATCTCGCCTTGCCAAGTGTCGTGTTTTACGGCATGGGGCACGGCTTCGTTAAACAATTTGTCGAGCGACGAGGTGGTGTAATAATCAGCCATTACCAGTTGTTCCACTGGCTTGTCTAGCGGTATGCCCAATGTTTTTCGGGCCGCGCGGTTAAGGTACAGTAGGTTGGTTTCGTAATCCACCATGGCCACAAAGTCCGAAGTGGATTCGGCCGTAATCAGCAACCGCTCGCGTTCTTCGGCGAATTTTTTCTCCACCGTAATATCGCTATGTATCAGCATCAAGCTGGCCGATTGGTCTTTGGCTGTTTGATATTGGGCAAAGCCTACCCGGTGCCAACGCCACTCGCCATTCTGGTGGCGCAGTTGCATTTCGTGGTTGCCCAAAGTGCCGGGCAATTCGTTTATGCCCAGCAGCTTACCGTAATGGGCACCTTGCACGGTATCCAATCCATGGCCGATAAGCTCACAGAAACGGTGGTTTGCAAAACTGATATGGCCTTTGGGGTCCAGCAGCACCAAGCCTTCGTCCATATGCTCCACAAGGTTGCGGTACCGGGCCTCGCTTTGGCGGAGGTTGTCGTTGGCCTTGCGCCTTACCGTAATATCGGTATGCAGGCTAAAAACGCTGGTAATGTTTCCGTTGGCATCGTGTAGGGGCGAGCCGCTCACCTCAAATATCCTTGTTTCGCCCTTGTTGGTTATTATTTTCAGTTCGTACCGCTCCGAAAGGCCGTTTGCCGCGTCTGCCAAGCGTTGTTGGGCCTTGGCCAACGAGGCTGGCTCCATGCTCACTGTTTCCAGTATGTTTTGGCCAAGTAGTTTGCGGCGTTTGTGGCCCACCATCTGGCAGAACTTGTCGTTTACGAAAAGTACCTTTCCCGAAAGATCGATATGCAACACGCCTTCGTTAATGCGTTCCAATAGCGTGCGCAGTTGGGTTTCGTTTTGCTGTATCTGGTGTTTTTGGGCGGTTTCCAGCGTAATATCGGTATAAGTGGCTATGCAGCCTATCATGGCACCGCCCGCGCCCCTGCGGGGCTTGGCCTCTACCCGTACATAAAGCAGCTTGTTGTTAAGCTGCATGCTTAACTCGCGCTTAGCTTCCTTGCCCGTTGCCAATACTTGGTAAACGGGTAGCTCCTCCACCGCCAATAGTTGCTGCGTTATTGCATCGCATACTTGGTATTCCTCGTTCCATTGCAGCAGCGGTACATCTTTGGGGTTTTTGCCCACATCTTGCCGAACGGCTTTGTTCCGGAAAATAAGGTTGCCTTGCAAGTCCGTAATAATTACACGTTCTTGCAGCATATCTAGGTAATTCTTAAGGTCTGCCGACAGTGTGGCCTTCCCCTTATCTCCTTTTACGCTAATCGTTTTTTCCCCAATAGGCATTGTGCGCGCCAGTGTTATCCCTTAATAATAGCAAGGTACAAAAGCGTTGGCACAATGTAAAGTTTAATTTGATATTACGAAAAAGCAAATACACTGTTCAGCCCAGCCAGCATCAAATCCTTCTGGTCGAATAGGTCGAAACCGCAGTGGGCACAGGTAAAGCCATAAGCCACGAAATAGAATTTGTCCTGCTGGCTTTCCTTATAGCCTAGCAGTGGGCCATAGCTTCCGCAACGGATACAGGGTATGCGCTGTGCGGCGGAACTGGCTACGGCATTATCCATTTTGGTACCGTTTGCCATAAGAGCCTCATCTATGCGCATAACGCGGTTTTGGTTATACCGGAGTATCAGCTCGTTGTCCAACGGTTTCAGCCGGTATACCGATGGGTGCAGAAAGCCTTCGTCCACCGCAAACTTTAGCAACGTAAGCAATCCGTATGCCAGCCTTTCCAATGTTGGTGCTGATAAGGGCACGTCGCTTTCCCCTATGTCCTGTTTGAGTAACAAATATGGTTCTAGCAAAGCCCTGTTTGCTGGGAAACCGTTTCTAAACAATACCAGCGCATACTCGCTACCGTGATGACGATTGTCCGTCCCCAACAAGCATTCTTTCAGCCACTCGTACACTTGGTGCTGTTCGTCAGTAGGTATTTCTGCCCCTTGTGCCAACAACGCTGCCCGGTGCGGAAAATTTCGGAAGCATGCCGGAAAGTCTTTTTGGACGGCGATGATTTCGAGCAGGATATCATAAGCCCTGGCAATGGTTTGGGCCGTGTGGGTTGATGATTGCTTCAAATCCAGATGGATGTGCAACGAGGCCAATCCGTTATCGAGCGCGATAATAAGCACCTCTACCTTTTCATCCAATATTTTCTCCTGCACCTTTGACAGCAGTACGTGCATAACCACAATTTGCCATCAAGATAAGTGTTTTTTGTATTGTGTGCGTGCTCCCCTGATAAGGGTATTCCATTACACTTTTTGGGCGGAGTTTGGAATCATTCTAAACAAGAAGTACTTTTGTCATGGAATTGTAAAAACCATGGCCGTACCTGATATCCATACTACCCCAGCTACCGAAACGGACATCCAGCAACCGATAATGATGACCCGTAAGGAAAAAATGACGGCTTGGTTTAAACGCCTCGGCTGGGCCGCTTTTTGGTTTTTTGTAATCAAGGGCACCATTTCCACTATTCTTATTCTTTTTGTAGGCAAAAAAGCCTGGGAGAGCCTTTTCGAGTAATTACCTCAGTTGTCTCCTCTCGCGCCACTTGTTCGTGGTTTCATTGTTAGTTATTGCCTTATTGCTTTCCGTACCTTTTTGCTGCTGCAATATTTTAATGCCCAGCAACGCCGCGATGGCCGCTTCGTCGTCTTGGCTTTCGTTCAACATTTCCGGTTTAAAATAGCGGGCAATAAAGTGCGTATCGAAATTGCCGCTCACAAAAGCTTCGTGGCGCATTACCCACTTGCCGAACTGTAACGTGTTTTTGATGCCCACTATGTCGTATTCCTCAATGGCGCGCACCATACGGTCCATGGCTTCCGCACGGTCCTTTCCATGGGTAGCCAGTTTGGCTATCATGGGGTCGTAGTAGATGGGGATGTCCATGCCCTGCTGGAAACCGTCATCTACCCTCACGCCGGGGCCGTTCGGGCGGCGGTAGCTTTTTAGCTTTCCTATGTCGGGCAGGAAGTTGTTGGCCGGGTCTTCGGCATATACGCGCAGTTCCACGGCATGGCCGTTTATTTTCAAGTCTTCTTGGGCAAAGGAAAGCTTTTCGCCACGGGCTACATTGATTTGCTCTTTCACCAAATCCACGCCCGTAATAAGCTCCGTAACCGGGTGCTCCACTTGCAGGCGGGTATTCATCTCCAAGAAATAATAATTCAGTTGCTCGTCCACCAAAAATTCTACCGTGCCCGCACCGCTATAATTACACGCTTTGGCTACCATTACGGCACTCTGGCCCATTTTCTCGCGTATCTCAGGCGTTAAAACCGAAGACGGGGCTTCTTCTATTACTTTCTGGTGGCGGCGTTGTATGCTGCATTCCCGTTCGAAAAGGTGCACCACGTTGCCGTGGTTGTCGGCCAACACCTGTATCTCGATATGGCGCGGCGAGCCCACGAATTTCTCAATAAACACCGCCCCATCGCCAAAAGCGGCAAGTGCTTCGCTTTGGGCACGTTGCATCTGCTCCTCGAACTCCTCGGTATGTTCCACTACCCTCATGCCCTTACCGCCGCCGCCAGCTGCCGCTTTCAGTAGCACCGGGAAGCCGATGCTTTCCGACAGTCGCTTGCCCTCGGCAATATCCACTATGGCACCCTCGCTGCCCGGCACCATGGGTATGCCGAACGCCTTTACCGCATCTTTGGCCGAAAGCTTGTTGCCCATCAGTTGGATGGAATGCGGAGATGGACCGATGAAAGTAATGCCCGCAGCAGCCACTTTTTCAGAAAACGCTGCGTTTTCCGACAGAAAACCGTAGCCTGGGTGAATGCCGTCCACACCCAGTTTCAGGGCTTTTTCTATAATCCTATCGGCCAGCAGGTACGATTGGTTGCTGGGTGGCGGGCCTAGCAGCACGGCCTCGTCGGCATAGCGCACATGCGGCGCGTTGCGGTCGGCCTCGCTGTACACGGCCACGGTTTTAATGCCCATTTCCTTGGCACTGCGCATTACCCGCAACGCTATCTCCCCACGGTTGGCTACTAGGATTTTCTTCATAATGGCAAAGGTAATAAAGATGGGGATACGGCGGCATTAGTTGATAGGGTTGGAAAAGGCGATAGCGAAAAGAAAATAAACGCAAAAAGCCAAGCCTGCGGCCAAAGAGAGCATTACTAATTTCCATTGTGGCCAATGCCTTTCGGCCAAAGCATTGAAAATGTACAAAACAGGATAAGCTATTGCCGACACTGCTACAAAAATTATGGGTAATGCAATTGGCAAAACCATCAGGGCTTGAAGAAATAGCATACGTTCCTTTTCTTGCAAATTTGGAATTCAATTCCAAATTTGCAAGAGCGAGAACCTACGCCAGTAGATATAGCTCTACTGGTTATACCGGGATGATACTTTTTTATTTCTTATTCCAACGGAATACACACCCTGAACTCCGTTCGTCCCGGTTTAGAGTAAGGCTTTACGGAGCCTTTGTGTTGGTCCACAATCCTGCGCACTACATCCAGCCCTAGGCCGCTGCCTTTGCCTACCGCCTTGGTAGTAAAAAATGGGTCGAAAATCTGGTCGAGCAATTCTTCCGTGATGCCCGGCCCGTTGTCGATAATGCTAATAACCACTGAATCGCGTTCGCGCTTGGTAACTATTTCCAGCACGTTGCTTTCGCGGCCCTCCATGGCATCTATGGCATTATCTATAAGGTTGGTATATACTTGGTTCATCTCGCTCACGTATATGGGTATTTTGGGCAGGGAAGTATCGAAGCTATCCACTACACGAACGCTATTCTTTTTTAGTTTATGGTTGAGCAACGTGAGCGTGCTGCGGATGCCATCGTGTATGTCCACCGCCTCGCGGTCGGTGGCGCGGTCCATATGGCTGTAGGTTTTAATGGAGCCTACCAATGCCGAAATGCGCTTGGAGGCTTCCTCAATTTCGTTCACCATTTTTTCGGTAGCCATTTGGCTATCAAGCCAATGCAGCACAGTGCCCACATCGGTTGCCCCGATGCACTCCAGCAGTTCGTTCAAATCCTCATCCGTGAAACCGAACTCGGCGAAGTTTTCCGCCAACTCAAAACCGTTCTCTATGTCGTGGTCGTCCATCCAGTCGGTAATATCGTCCTCCTTTTCGCGGCGTTCCAACATGCTCAGCTTGAGGTTTTTTTTATCCTCTATCTTACGGCCCAGCATATCGGTTACGCAATCAACCACTTCGGGCGTAACCTTTATCAGCATTACCCGTTTGAACCGTTCGGGCACGTTGCCCAAGTGCTTCTTTAGTTCGCTGGCACTGCGCACCACGGCGGCTGCGGGGTTGTTCAGTTCGTGGGCCAGCCCGGCGGAGAGCTTGCCCAGCGAAATCATCTTCTCGTTTTGAGACTGCATCTTGGTAAAATCGCGCACGCGGCTGGTCATCAGCGTTACCAGCCGTTGCGTAAGTTCGTGGTGGTTGGCTATCATCTCCCTAAAACACGACCGGTTGATGGAGAGCACTTCCGTATGCTCCAAGGCTAGGCTGTTGCCCCCCGTTTGTACCATGCGGCTGTAGGGCAAGGGGCCGGTAATGTCGCCGGGTTCCAGTTCGCCCACGTTGCGGCGTTGGCCGTTTTGGTTGAAATACAGCAGCAACTTGCCCGAAATGATGATGTGCATTTCCTCGGCCGGGTCGCCTTCCTTAAACAGATAGCCATCCTTCATTACCGTATAGTGGCGGCTATGGCATACCAGCCATTGCAGGTCTTCGTCGGGCACATCTACAAATGTCTCGAAAGCCCGCAGGTGCTCTTTGGTAACCTTGGTTTCCATCAGTGTTTTATTTCCAGTTTGGCAATAAGCCTGTCGCTTGCAGCATCGGCATAAATACCGTAGGCATTTACCAAAGTGCCTTTTAATCCGTCGGGGCCTTCTATGGCATATACCACGCTGTTGTCGTCGGGGTTGCTCATGCCCTCGAAACGGTGTACCTCCACCACTTCAAATTCTTCTGGCGATAGCTGGCGGTCCAGTTGCGCACAGTGTATGCAATCATCCTTTATGTTGAAGTCGAAGTCGTACCCGCGACTTTTCAAATCGTGCAGGGTATCTACCAAGGTGCTGTATTTCGGCATGGCATCGGGTTTTAGGTAAATGTACTAACCCTTGCGGAGAAAAGGTGGTTCGGATTGACAAATAATGCGCAACTAAACTGGCGGGGAATTTGGTTATCTTAGTAAGATAAAGTTGCGCTACTTATGACAACCAAGGTGCTGAGGGAAGAAATCCATGAATTGGTGGACAGCAAGGACGATGAGGCTTTGTTGCAGAAAGTGCTGCATCTTCTGGAGGGGCCAAGTGAGGATGAAACCGAGTGGTGGGATGAAATGACGGATGAGCAACGACAACAGCAAGAAGAAGCGGATGAGGATATCCGCCTGGGCCGAAATTTGATTTCCCATGAAGAAGCTATGAAAAGAGCAAGCTCTTGGCTGAAAGATAGCATAAATGACCAAAGCAAGAAACTTCCAAAAGGTATTGAGCAAATTGTTCATATGCTTCTTCAGATAGATGATGTGGAGTCTTTGGAACAAATCCATCTAATGCTACGAGTAAAAATCAAGCAACAAGGCGATTCAGATTGGTGGAACCATTTAACCGAAGAGGAACAAGCCGAGTTGGAGAGGGCAGAAGAGGAAATAAAGAATGAAGAAAACTTGATACCGCATGAAGAAGTAATGGCAATATTGAGTGCCCAACTCAGAAATCCTAAAGAGGCCAAAACCGATTGGTGGGACGAGTTAGAAAAGCCCTAATGCCCACAACCTTCCATAAAACCCTATTAATCATCTTGCTACTGTGCGGCGCCCTCGCCGCCACGGCACAAACCCGCATCCGTTTCACCGAGCCAGATACGGTAAAGAACCCGTTGAAAGTGGGTTTGGTAAGCGGTGGCATCCTTGGCACGTACGGTTTGGCGTTGGGCGCGCTCAACTATTATTGGTACAAAGATTTTCCACGGTCCAAATTCCACAGTTTTAACGATGGCCGTGAATGGATGGGGGTAGACAAAGCCGGCCACGCTTTCAACAGCTACTATCAAAGCCGCTGGGCCATGGGCATGTACCGGTGGACGGGCGTAAAAAACAAAACAGCCGTATGGGTAGGTGGCCTCACTGGTACGTTCCTACAATCCAGTATCGAGATTATGGACGGGTTTAGCGAGAAGTGGGGTTTCAGCTATTACGATTTCGCGGCCAATATGGCGGGCTCTGCGTTGGTAATAGGGCAGGAGCTCGCTTGGGGCGAGCAACGCATCGTGCTC
>CAYYZT010000160.1:0-7447 GCA_964476015.1 uncultured Chitinophaga sp. | reverse complement strand
CCATTATTTTCGGCGGGTTTGTGTACATTTTTATGGGTGCCACCAAAGCAGCCGAGTTTTATACGGCCTATATTATAGAAGAAGCCCTCTCGGTGGACAATCTCTTTGTGTTCATCCTCGTATTCGATTTCTTTAAAGTACCGAAACAGTACCAGCACAAGGTGCTCTTTTGGGGTATTTTGGGTGCCATATTCTTCCGTGCCATATTCATTTTTGCGGGCGCGCAATTGATACGGTACACTTACCTGCCCGACTTTACCGTATTCGGCTACACCATTGAGGAGTTCAACATCCTGCTTACCTTGTTTGGCCTCTTTTTGCTGTATGCGGGCATCAAGTCCATCCGCAAGCAAGAAGAGGAAGAGCCTGATTTCTCCAAGGGCTTTGGCATTCGCATGGTAAAAAAGATTTTTCCCATCAGCGAGGAGTATGACGGGGGCAAGTTCTTTACCGTGAAAAACGGCAAAAAAGTGGCCACCCTGTTGTTTTTGGTAGTGGCCATTATCGAGATTACCGACCTTATTTTCGCCGTCGATTCCATACCGGCCATCTTCACCGTATCGCGCGATCCGTTTATCCTTTACACTTCCAACATCTTCGCCATACTGGGGTTGCGCTCCATGTACTTTGTGCTGGCCAACTTTATGCACTTGTTCGTGTACCTCAAATATGGCTTGGCGTTTATCCTGTCGTTTATCGGCCTTAAGATGATTATCGCGCCGTTCTACCACGTTTCCTCGCCCGTGTCGCTCTCCATCGTGGCGTCGGCGTTGTTGCTATCGGTACTGGCCTCGGTTATCTTCAAGCCGAAGAAAAAGCCGCATAGTCACTAATAGCTTGCGCTTTTTTTATTCCAGTATAAAATGTTAATATTATGGCTGCGCCAGTATGGCGTATCTTGATTGTATTAAAGGGCTTACATTCACTCAATTATAAACCATCTATTATGAACCGTTTACAAACATTAGCACTATTCCTGTGTCTCGGACTTGTTTTGGGCCTTTCTTCATGTAAAAAGGAAGACAAGAACGAAACACCGTTCGTTACCAACGCTTCGAAGTTCTCCGACCCCAACTATGTGCCCATTTCATCGGCATTTGTTAACAATACCGACCCAAATGCATCGCAAGCCTCTAGCTATGCGCAAATGGTTAAAACCCAGTTGCAGGCTTATTCCTCTTTCTTTAACGTACCCTCCAATGCCGTTTACAACGCCGGCAAAGTGCTAGGCACATGGACCTGGAGCTACCAAGGCTATACCGCTGAGTATCTGGTGGAAGAAATAGGCAACCGCTATGTGTTTACCTACACTTGGACCTACATGGGCAGCCCATACTACAGCTTTACCGGTTGGGAAGAAATAGATGGTTCGGAAGGACGTTTGGAAATGACCCTGGTGGACATGAACGAGCTATACACCATCGATTGGACAAACAACAGCGGCAACTTCGTTATCGACATGCGACTGAGCGACAGCGGCACCGTATATTCCCGCTACCTGGCTACTTATAACGCCAATGGCTCGGGCAACGTGAAATTCTACGACGAGGGCGTACTATACTACGAAGCCAACTGGAACAGCAACGGTAGCGGCACCGCCACTACCTACGACTCCAACGGCAACGTGGAGGATACCTATAGCTGGAACTAAAAAACTACCTTACCGAAGCTTTTAGAAGAAGCGCGCTGGCAACGGCGCGCTTCTTGTTTTTAACCCCCATCGGTGCTACCAAGCGGCTTTGCTACCGTACAGCCCACTGTTAAAGCTCTATTACCGAGCAAACTACTTGCCCAGCACCGCTACCGTAAACTCGCGTTCCGTAAGCACGCCGGTTTGGGTTTCCACCTGCTCCGTGTGGGGCCGGAAGCCTAGTATTTGAAATGGGGTGGATGCAACCAGCTTGGTCAACGTAGGCGTGTCGTAAAGGGTAAAACCGTATTTGGTAAACGGGAGATGCTCCATAAACCTGCGCTCGGCAAACCCGATACCAAACTGCCCACCGGGCTTCAACACCCGGTACACCTCGTTCAATATCGCCACGGGGTCTTTCCAAAAGTAGAGGGTGTTCACCGTCATTGCCTTGGTGAAGCGGGGCTCTGCAAAAGGCATGTGAGCAGCATCCGCCACTACAAATTCCGCTTGTCCGCTGGCTACCATGTCGGCATTGGCTTTGGCGGCCTCAGCGTGCATCAGTTCCGAAAGCTCCAGTCCCACATAAGCCAAGTGGGGCACATCGGCAAACAATTGCGCTATATGCCCGCCGTTGCCATGCCCAATCTCCAGCAAGGCATCTCCCTCCACCAAGCTCAAAGCGGCAGCGGTGGCCCGTATCATCCCAATGTTGGAGTGCAACATCTTGTTGCCTACCGCTATACCCATTTCGCCTTTGGGGCAAGCCAGTTGCGCCGCTACGGCCTGTATTTCCTGTTCTGACAACGACATGGTTTTGCTATATGGTTTGGGAGTGAAGATACGGGATTGTGGAGAAAACAATCAAGTCTTTATAAACCCCTCGCCATCAATGGCATCGGTAATGGCCATGGTGATTTCCAATACCATCACCCCGTACGACATAATATTTGGCTCCTATGGAGCCTATATAATGAAGAAGATGGCTTTTCTAAAGAGGTTGGGCTCCTCTGGAACCTACTTACCAGCCCCATCGGGGCCAAATATCTGTAGCCATAGAAAGCCTGTATTTATACGGCTCCGTAGGAGCCAAACATTATGCAGCGGTAATCCCAGTTCAGCGCATCGGTTCTAGAAGGTCCTTACAGGATGACACTATGGGGTGATTGCCAATAACCGTTCACCAATAATTTTCCCTTTTACCAACAAACCATCAACTTTCAAAACGGCGAAAACACTTTCAGGATAATCCAAGTTCATCACATCGGTTCTAGAAGGTCCTTACAGGATGACACGATGGGGATGATTACCAATAACCAATCAACTAATAACCAATAACCTTTTTCCCATGGACCGTCGACTGTGGACTGTCGACCAAAAAAACGTATCTTTGCAGTTCTAAAACTATAGAAGGAAGAAGTTAATATGCTGGCAGTTAATAATTTATCCCTGCAATACGGGAAACGCGTGCTGTTTGATGAGGTGAACGTGAAGTTTACCAAGGGGAATTGCTATGGTGTAATCGGTGCCAACGGCGCGGGAAAATCGACGTTTTTGAAGATTCTTTCCGGCGAAATAGAGAGCACCACGGGCAACTTTACCATTGACCCGGGCGAGCGCCTTGCCGTATTGAAACAGAACCACTACGAGTTTGACGAATACCCCGTGCTGCAAACCGTGCTGATGGGCCACAAAACCCTATGGCAGGTAATGCAGGAGCGCGAGGCCATCTACGCCAAGGCCGACTTTACCGATGCCGACGGCATAAAGGCGGGCGAACTGGAGGAGAAATTTGCCAGCATGAACGGCTGGGAAGCCGAAAGCGACGCGGGAAGCCTGTTGAGCAACCTTGGCGTGGGCGAAGAACTGCACTATAAGCTGATGGGCGAACTGAGCGGCCATGAAAAGGTACGCGTGCTCTTGGCCCAGGCCCTGTTCGGCAACCCGGACATCCTGCTGCTGGACGAACCGACCAACGACCTTGACATCAAGACCATTGCTTGGTTGGAGGATTTCTTGGCCGACTTTAAGAACACCGTGATCGTGGTGAGCCACGACCGTCACTTCCTGGACATGGTGTGTACCCATATCGTGGATATCGACTACAGCAAAATCAACCTATACTCGGGCAACTATAGTTTCTGGTACCATACCAGCCAGCTAGCCGCCCGCCAACGTGCCGACAAGAACAAGAAGACCGACGAAAAACGCAAGGAATTGTTGGATTTCATCGCCCGTTTCTCGGCAAACGCCTCTAAGAGCCGCCAAGCCACCAGCCGTAAAAAGGCTTTGGAGAAGCTGAACGTGGACGACATCAAGCCTTCCAGCCGCCGCTATCCGGGCATCCAATTTGCCCAAGAGCGCGAGGCCGGAAACGACATCCTGCATGTGGACAAGCTTTCCGCCAGCATCGATGGCGAACTGATGTTCGGCGACGTAACCTTTACCCTCGACCGTGGCCAGAAAGTGGCCGTGTTGGGCAAGGATAGCAAGACTTTGGAAGCTTTTTTCCAAGTATTGGCCGGCGACAGAAAGCCCAATACGGGCAGCGTGAAATGGGGCGTAACCACTACGCAAGCCTACATTCCGCTGGATAACAGCAAGTTTTTTGAAAATATTGACCTGAGCCTGATAGACTGGTTGCGCCAATATAGCCAAAACACTGACGAGACCTTCGTTCGCGGCTTTTTGGGCCGTATGCTTTTCAGCGGCGAGGAATCGCTGAAGAAGGCCAAAGTGCTTTCGGGTGGCGAAAAGGTACGTTGCATGTTGAGCCGCGCCATGCTGCAAAGTGCCAACGTGCTGCTATTGGACGAACCCACCAACCACTTGGACCTCGAATCAATCACGGCCCTCAACAACGCCATGATTGACTTTAAGGGCACCATCCTCTTCACGTCGCATGACCACGAGTTTACCCAAACCGTTGCCAACCGTATCATCGAGATTACGCCCAACGGTGCCTTGGATAAGCTGATGACCTACGACGAGTACCTAGCCGACCCTCGCGTACAAGCACAAAGGGAAGAGCTGTATGGAGCCAAGGTTTAGATATGAAATGTGAAATGAGAAATTTGAAACCTTCTCATCTCACGCTTATCTTACTGTTTCAAATTTCCTATTTCCTATTTCATATTTCTTATTTGCCAACGCCATGAGCCGCAACCGCTATATTGTTCTGGATGAATTTATTATACAGAGGGAAAAAGACTTTCCTTATGCCACGGGCGAGCTTTCGGCCCTGTTGCGCGACATTGGCGTAGCAGCCAAGATTGTGAACCGCGAGGTAAACCGCGCCGGGCTGGCCGATATTTTGGGCCAAGCCGGTAGCGAAAACGTACAGGGTGAAACGGTGCAAAAGCTGGATGTATTGGCCAACAATACTTTCATTAACAGCCTGAAAACCAGCGGACAATGTGCCGGTATCGCTAGCGAGGAAGACGAGGATATTATCTGCATCGACGAGGATGGAAACCGCTCCCATTACGTAGTAACGATGGACCCTCTAGATGGCTCCTCCAACATTGACGTGAACGTATCCATCGGTACTATTTTCTCCATATACCGCCGCATCAGCACTAAGTGCCCTTGCACCCAGGAGGATTTTTTACAACCTGGCAATCAGCAAGTTGCGGCAGGTTATGTAATCTATGGCTCTAGCACCATGTTGGTATACACCACCGGCAAAGGCGTTAACGGCTTTACCCTCGACCCCAGTATTGGCGAGTTCTACCTCTCCCACCCCGATATTAAGATTCCAGCAAAGGGCAGCATTTACTCCATCAACCAAGGTAGTTACCTTAAATTCCCCAAGGGCGTAAGGGCATATATAGATTATTGCTTGGGCATAGACAACTCTAACCCAAAGCCTTACAGTCTTCGTTACATCGGTTCCATGGTTGCCGATTTGCACCGCAACCTTATTAAGGGCGGTATCTTCATCTACCCTGCCACGGATGATGCACCAAACGGTAAATTACGTTTATTATACGAGTGTAACCCCATGGCTTTCATAGTAGAACAAGCTGGCGGCAAGGCTACGGATGGCAAACGGAACATCCTAGACCTGAAGCCGGAAAAACTCCACCAGCGCACCCCAATTTTCATCGGCAACAAGGAAATGGTGGAAAAAGCAGAGGCGTTTTTGGCAAAATACGAGCAGGCCACGGTATAACGATTTTACCGCAAAGCGGCATTTTGCGACATATTTTGAGCTATTTTTGAGGTATAATACCGCAATTTTGAGCTATAATGTCGCAAATTGCGGTATCCGTGAGGCATTTTACCTCAATCCCTACGTTTGATATCCATCGTAACCGGCGATTCGATAATACTGCCCGGAAACAGCTCAATTTTATTTTTGTCGCTGGTCAGTTGATAGGTTTTTCGGTTTTGGCGGTCTATATCGAAAGTGCCATCCACATATTTATCCAAATCAATAACCAAGGTGCTTTTTTCATCGAGGCTCCAAGTGCCTTCTATAGAGTAATTGAGGGTGTCGTTTACATAATAGTTGCCCACTACCTTGTCATTGTCTTGAAAATCAATTAGATACTTGCAGCAGCCGGGCGGATTGTTATAGCTGGGCAGCACGGTCTCCATAAAATTATGGGCGGAGGTATCTATCCTATAATTCACCAACTCCCAAGTGCCTTTTATGAGCACCTTGTTTTGGAGCTTTACGCAGCCGCTGCCCATAAACACCATGGCAGCCATCAACAGGGAAAAGAAAACAACATAGCGGGTTTTCATAGCGGGTGGGGGTTTTGATTACAATATAAGCGTTTTCAACTTATACCAACGGGTCTCTTCCCAACACTAAGCCGTCATGGTTCGACTCCGCTCACCATGACACAAAGCTTATTGTTGAAACATAACTCTCTTAAAAAAGGAAAAAGGCAACGTCATGATGAGGGGATAATGAACCTTGACGGCATATTCAAGCCAACAGCTTTTGCAGGCGACGGCCACCGTAGGCCGAAAGCCCGCCGAGCAAACCCGCTATCACCGCCGATATTACCACCAGCAGCAACGGCTCGGGCAAAGAGAACAGCTTGCCTACCCTGCTGGCCAAAAGCGAGTCGTTGGCCACGTTGAGACACAACGCATATGCAAACCACAGCCCGCCCGAACCCAACAGGCCCGCACCCAGTGCCCCCAAGCCGGAAAGCTTGCTCAAGTAGCCTACTATAAAGGCCACCAAAGCCAAGCTCCACCAAGGCAGGAACAATTGCACCACAAAGCCCGTAACGGCTATTATCAAAGCAACTACAATAACTCTCATGGCTTATTTGCTATAGGTTTGGGTAAACAGGATATTGTCGGCTTGGGTAGGCTCTTTCAAGAACACCAAGGGATAATACTCGCCCTTGGCCCAAGTATCGATAAAGGCATCGTAATAATAGCTGCCAGGGTTGCCGCTGGGGCCGCCGGGGTACACGCCCCAAGCCTTTACTTCTTCTTCCAACGATACCACCATGCGCCAAGAAGCCCCGTGGGTGCCATCGGTAGCGTTAAGGATGTGCCGGTTGCCGCCCATCTCAATCAACGGCCTGCTAAATGCACCGATGCGCGCCCAGTGCGATACGGTAGTATTCTTATACTTCCACCACTCCGGCTCTTGGCCCATATTGGCCTTCCAATCCAAATATTTCTCCGCTCCGGCAATAAAGGCCAGATTCATCAATCCTTTGGCATTTTCCTTCTCGGGCGTGGCTTTATAATCCATCCAAGCATGGTCGGGGTGCGACTTGAGCAGTTGTACCGACACATAGCCATCCGGTTTGGCCAAACCTTTTTCGGCATACGGTTGCAGTT
>CAYYZT010000159.1:0-7492 GCA_964476015.1 uncultured Chitinophaga sp. | reverse complement strand
CTGGAAACGGCCCTGAATGCCTTGGCCCTTTACGTACAAATCGACACGCAGGCATCGCGCTGGCAGCAGATAGTGTGCTACAACAACATCGGCAACGCCCATAAGGAAATGCACCAATGGCCACCCGCCGAGGATGCCTACCGAAAGGGCATCGCCTTGGCCGACGAGGAAGCCGACGACCGCATGAAGAGCAACCTGTTGGCCAACCTGTGCCAAGTGAAGATAGAGCAGGGCCTCTTCGACGAGGGGCTGCAACTGATAGGCCCGTCCATCGAGGGCTTTAAAAAGTATAACCACAAAATAGGCGAAGCCCATGCTACCGTGTTTTTGGCGCATTGCAAATTGGGCAAAGGGGAGTATGCCGCCGCCATACAGGATTATCTGGCGGTGCTGAAAAAGCTGAAAGACATCGACTACAAGCTGGCGGAAATATATGCCTACCAAGGGTTGGGCAATGCCTACTGCAAAATGCAGGCTTTTGCTGAAGCCATCCCGCATTACCAAAAGGCCCTAGATATTGCACAGGCTGCCAACAGCCATAAAGAGGTGTGCAACCTGCACCTATCCTTCAGCAAAGCATATGCTTTGCTGGGAGAAACCCATCAAGCGGAAACACATTTGGAACAAAGCCGCAAGCTGGCCCGGGAAAAAGGTTTTGTCCATTTGGAGGAGCAGTTGGAACGTTGGGCTGCGCAGGGCCATCTGTACAAATCCGCAAATGCCATTTAAACACAAGGAACACTAAGGAAAGACACCAAGAACACGAAAAGGGGCTTTGTGACCTTTGTGTTTTTAAACCTAGTGTACTTTGTGGTAAGATCACAACACTGTGTTTTGAAAACGATTTAAGCCCGATAACCTATCAAGTATGGGCGTAATACAGCATCGACCATAAAAAACCTTAGGTTTGTTGCGCTTCAACCATTTACTAAATTTCCGTGGACCGTCGACCAAACATGATCATCAACGTACACCAATATTTCATGGAGCAGGCCCTTAAAGAGGCCAAATATGCCCTAGCCGAAGACGAGGTGCCCATCGGGGCGGTCATCGTGTCGCACAGCCGCATTATTGCCAAGGCTTACAACCAAGTGGAGCGGCTGAAAGATCCTACCGCACACGCCGAAATGCTGGCCATTACCTCCGCCACCAACACGCTGGGCAGCAAGTACCTTACCGACTGCGCCATATACGTAACCATTGAGCCTTGCATGATGTGCGCCACGGCACTCTATTGGGCCAAGATAGGGGCAGTGTATTATGCCGCGGGCGACAACCGCTATGGCTTTACCCATTTCGACAACCAACTCTTCGGCCAAGCCACGCACGTGGAAAAAGGGCCGCTGGAAGAAGAATGCGGCCAGCTAATGAAAGACTTTTTTAGGAAGAAACGGGAGTTGGATAAGTTGTAAGGATTACTGTATTCATATCAGGAAGAAAGGAGCTGATTATGGTTGAGAAAAACAATAAAAAAGAGTTTGATACAGTCAAAACCTTTCGGGCCATTAAGGAGCAAATATCGAAGGACATTAAGGGAATGTCGTTTGAGCAGTTATCGGCATACCTAGAGCAAACAAAGCTAAAGCCTCAAAAGAAATAGTGCCAATATTAAAAGAAACAAAACAGGCCACGACGAACATCGTGGCCTGTTTTGTTTTTATAACGGAAGCAATGCTTACTTCTTCAAAATCTCGCGGCTGATTACCAGTTTCTGTATTTCGCTGGTGCCTTCGCCAATGGTGCAGAGCTTGCTGTCGCGGTAGAATTTCTCCACCGGGTATTCCTTGATGTAGCCGTAGCCGCCAAAAATCTGCACCGCGTCGGTACTTACCTCTACCGATACTTCGCTGGCATAGTACTTGGCCATCGCGCCTTGGATGGTCATCTTTTGCTTGCGGTTCTTTAGGTCGCCCGCTTGGAAGGTCAACAGTTCGGCAGCCTCTATTTTGGTGGCCATATCGGCCAGTTTGAAACCGATGGCCTGGAAGTTGGCGATGCTTTGGCCAAACTGCTCCCGCTCCTTGCTATACTTCACCGAAGCCTCAAAAGCACCCTTGGCGATGCCGATGGAAAGGGCGGCAATGGAAATACGGCCCCCGTCCAATATCTTCATGGCTTGTATAAAGCCGTCACCAACCTTGCCGAGCACTTGGCTTTTGTGAATGCGGCAGTTATCGAAGATAACCTCGGCGGTTTCGCTGGCGCGCATGCCCAGTTTGTCTTCTTTTTTGCCGGCCAAAAGGCCTGGGGTGCCGCGCTCTACCACAAAAGCCGTCATGCCGTGGCTGTCCAGCAGCTCGCCCGTGCGGGCAATAACCACCACCACGTCGCCAGTGATGCCGTGCGTAATAAAACGCTTGGCACCGTTCAGCACAAAGTGGTCGCCATCTTCCTTGGCGGTTACTTTCATGCGCATGGCATCGCTGCCCGTGTTGGGCTCGGTGAGCGCCCAAGCGCCTATGTGCTCGCCGGTAGCCAGTTTGGGCAGATATTGCTGTTTTTGCTCCTCGCTGCCGAACTCCAAGATGTGGTTGGTACACAGCGAGTTGTGGGCCGCCATGCTGAGGCCGATAGAGCCGCACACCTTGGAAATCTCCACGATAGCGGTGATGTATTCAAAATAAGTGAAACCGGCACCGCCGTAGGCTTCTGGCACCAACACGCCCAATAGGCCCAGATCGCCCATTTTGCGGAACGTGTCGCGCGGAAACTCTTGGCTTTCGTCCCACTTCATAATATTCGGGCGAATTTCGCGCTCGGCGAAATCGCGCGCCATTTGGGCCACCATCTTTTGGTTTTCGGTCAACTCAAAGTTCATGGTGGCGGTATTTTCAGCTACTAAAGACATAACTAATGTAGGTTTAAATTTATGTTTTGGCAGTGCTCCAAGTCTTGATACTTGATACTCACTACTTGATACTAATCATGCTAATAAGTTACTATACTCAACACCCTATCGCTGTACTTACGAATGGCTTCTTCGCCCGAAAGAAAACTCAGGTTCACCAAAAACGAGAACCCTACTACTTCTGCACCTTCCATTTGTACCAGTTCGGCAGCGGCGCTTACGGTGCCGCCCGTCGCCAGCAGGTCGTCGTGCACCAGCACTTTCATGCCCGGTTTTAGAAAGCCTTTGTGCAGTTCGATGGTAGCCGTGCCGTACTCCAAGTCGTACTTATATTTTACACAGTCGCCAGGTAGCTTGCCCTCTTTTCGGATGGGCACAAACGGCACGTTCAACCTATCCGCCAGCAGGGTGCCGAAGAAGAACCCACGGCTCTCGATGGCTACAATGGCATCCACGTCGAAGTCGATATCGGCCTTAAAACCCTGCACAATATCCTTGCAAAGATTTACGTCCAACAGCACGGGGGTAATATCCTTGAACTGTATGCCCGGCTTGGGGAAGTCGGGTATGTTGCGGATGGCTTGTTTAACGCGTTCTTCTAGAAAGTACATTGTATTTTGGGCTAAAAGCAGCGCAAATATCCACATTTTCGGCCTGAAAACCAAGGGAAAGGATGGGGTCAGTTGCGGGTTACGAGTTACGGGTTATGGGTTGCGAGTTTTACAATTGCGTGTTATTTCCGTGCTTTATAAAACCAAGTATGCCTTAAGCCTTGGGTCATAATCCTGCGGAATGCTTCGCAAATCGGTATATGGCCTATGCGAGACAAGCTCTTGCACCCAAGCTTTGGAAGTGTAAGGATGGCCCAGTAGCTCCGCCTCGGTAGCGGTGTTTACGTTGAGCAATTTTACTACTTTAGTATCCAAGTGTAAATAAGGAGTTAGGGCTTTATACTTGGCTTCGCCGATGCCGCTTATTTCTTGGAGCTGTGCGGTGTTTACAAAGCCGCCCAAACGCTGGCGGTAGGCCAATATGCGCTCGGCATAGGCCAGCCCGATGCCCGGCAGGCGGCGCAGTTGGTCCACGGTGGCATGGTTCAGTTCTATGGTTTCGCCCGGTTTTAGTTTGATGGGCCAATCTTCCCTAGTATCCTTTACCGCCACGGTATCTGCCAAAACCTTGGCGGGCAAGGGTTTGCTAGTGGGCCGCACCTTGGCCAATAGGGTATCGATGCGGATAAAGGGCAACAGGCCGTCCAGCTTGGCCTCGCCGATGCCGGGCACTTCCAAAAGCTGCTCTGCGTAATAAAAACCGCCTATTTCATCCCTGTATACCAAGATGCTCCCCGCCATTGATGGGCCGATGCCGGGCAGCTCTTGGAGTATTTCGGCGGTGGCGGTATTGAGTTCTATCAGGGTATCAGCCTCAAATTCGGCAATGTGGTGCCGGAAGGCCGACCAATCGTTTTGGGGTAGTTCGGGAGTCCAGTAAACGAGGTACAGCCGTACGCCCAACATGATTAAAATACCCAACATCAAAACGATGGTACCGTTGCGTTCGGCACGGGAAAATTTAAACTGTTGCCACCATTGCTGCATTATAGCGCAAAATACCTCAAAGTGCGCTATTATGTCTCAAAATTGAGATAAAATACCGCAAAAATATCTCAAAAAATACCTCAAAATGCCGCAATGCGGTAAATCGGGGCGTTTTATGGTTTCCGGCTGCTATCGGCAGGGATGGTACCGCCCCCACTGGTATTTCCGGAGCCTTGGTTGGAGGTGCCGCCCGTGGTGCTGCCCGTATTGCCGCCCTTGGTGGAGTCAAAGCCTTCGGTGGTGTTGCCGGAGCCGGGTTGTTCGGTAAAATTGTCATACCGGTCCTTGCCATGGCGGTCTATAACGGTTATGGTATCGTTTCCGGCAGAGGTGCCCGGGTCGTCGCTATCTTTGGCATGGCCGCGACAGCCTTGGAAAATGGCCGCCGCTACTAATACTGTGAATATGGATTTCATGGTGAAATATTTGGTGAAATGTAATGGTATTGTCGTGTGCCCGTTCTTTCTATGGGGCATTGGGGCAAACACGGTGCCATGAGGAAACATAGGGCACGAAAACCAGACGGGAATGGCATTGTGGCAAGAAAATACCGTAATTTCAGATAGCTACATCCCTCAACAATGTGTAACCGTTTTTACCCATATCAAGAAGCCAAATGTATCTGGTCGACAAAACAGGGTTTCAATACATCAATCAGAACAAGCCAGGCTCACCCTTTTCACGGTATCGCTGTCATACTCAATATACAGGGAAAGATAGGGGTCCACATCTAGCACATAGCCCCTCCGGTGGGTCGATTCGCCCAGCATAGCCGTTACCTCGTTTTTATGCTTGCCAATCAATGTTTGGTCGTGCACCAGCCGCCGGGCCATGCCGCCGGAGAAAACATTGTAGCCTGTTTGCCAAGTGGGAGCATCAAAGTCTTTGTAAAACGGCTCCCTACCTATCCAGTGCGGAATGGTTATAACCAACATAAAGGCCAGAAACGCCAAAGAGCCATAACCCGGCAGCTTTAGCCAAATTCCCTCGTTGGGATATTTATAGAGCAACACGGCCCATAGTATGGCAAATGCCGAGAAGACAAAGCAGATGGTTTCTTCGGCATAGGACGGTGTGGCGGCGGTATAGCACGACAGGGGAGGATTGGCATGTAAGTACACCCACATCCAAATAAACAGGTACATACAGCCACAAATGCCCAAGGCTGCCACGCCAATAAGAATTTGTTTAACAATATGTAGCGGTTTGGGAGTGGCCATGATTTTTGGGTTTTACCACTTTTTTCCAATGGGTATAATGCCGAAAAGCTTAATGGTTCTGCTTTTGCCGGATTGGACTGGGCATAAGCCTAAATGCCCCTTTCATTTGAAAATAAAACGCATTAAGCAAATAATTGTTGTGGGCTTATATCAAAAACCGCCCGTTCTCATATATCAGCGTGCCGTCGGTATAGATGCGACCGCCGCGGGTCATATCGGCTATCATGTCCCAGTGTACGGTGCTCTCGTTTTTACCGCCGGCCTGTAGGTAGCTCTGGCCGATGGCCATGTGTATGCTGCCGCCTATTTTCTCGTCGAACAGGATGTTTTTGGTGGGCGTTTGTATGCCGTAGTTGCACCCGATGGCTGCCTCGCCGAAGAACTTGGCCCCCGGCTCGGCAAAAATGGTATCCAAAAACTCGCCGCCGCGCTCCGCATGCCATTGTTTTACCTCACCGTTTTCCACGTGTAGCGTAATGCCCTGCACCTCGTGGCCACCGTAGATAGATGGGTAGTCGAAATGCACGTGGCCGTTCACCGAATCTTCCACCGGGCTGGTAAACACCTCGCCGCTGGGCATGTTGGCCTTGCCGTCGGAGTTTATCCAGGTGCGGCCTTTGGTAACGAAACTGATATCCGTACGCTCGTTTACGTAGCGAACGGTGTGTACCGTGTTCAGGTGGTCCACAATCCGTTGTTGGAATACCCTTATTTTCAGCCACTCCGCAGCCGGGTCGTCGGCAAACAGGTGGCAGGCCCCGTACACAAAGTTTTCATAGTCGTCCAGGCTCATGCCCGCCGCTTGCGCGCTGGCGTGGGTGGGGTACAGGCACAGGCTGCGGCGCATGCTGCCGTTGCCCGTGCGCTCGCTGTACACTTTCATATAGGGCTGCGAGGCCAGCTTCATCAGCTTTACCCGGTCGGGCTTGGCCTGTTGCATGCCCACAAGGTTGTAGGGGGCCATAATGTTGAGGTATGCATCAAAATTCTCGAAAGCATACTGCATAAAGGGCGAGCTGTACTTCAGTTGCTCGTCGCTGCCCTCTTCGGCCAATATCTTGCCTTGGTCCTCGAAGTCGAAAAACACTTCCATAATGGCCCCGGCACGGGTAGCGGCGCGATACAGCTCTTTTATCAGCGGCTCGGCCAAGGTGGTGGTGCGCACAAACAGTTTCTCGCCCGGTTTTAGGTACAGGCTGTAATGCACCAGCACGTGGGCATATTTTTCAAGGATGGTCTTTTTCATTTAAAGGAGGTTCTTTTTTGGAGCATCAAGCCATCATGGTTCTACTACGCTCACCATGACACAACTTTGGCGACTACAATTCGCGGTTCTTTAATCCGGCCTCAAATTTATCCAAAGTTTCTTTAGCAGCCACACGCCCCGCCTCAATGGTTTCTTTGGCCTTGTAAAACTCGAACATGCTGCACACCTCGCGGCTTACGGGTATCACAATGTCGGGGCTATGCTTTTCCAAACTAAGCTCTATAATGCGGTTTTCCATCAGGTCCACCGCTTTGTTCAGCAGCGTCATATAGCCCAGCCGCTCAATCTTGCGCACCTGCTCGGTTTCCGCCACCCCTATCGGCAGGTATTTCGACCATTTTTTGCGAAACATGGCCAAGCGGCTTTCGTACACCTCGGCGTCGCGCTGTTCCTGTTTGGTTGGCTCGTAGCATGGTTGGTAAGGAATCTCGGCATTGGTATTGATAACCACCAGCAGGTCGTATTCGTGCCCGAGGATAGGCTCTATCGGCATGGGGTTCAGCACGCCGCCGTCCACCAATATCTGTGTGGGTGTATATACGGGCAATACAATGGTGGG
>CAYYZT010000158.1:0-7513 GCA_964476015.1 uncultured Chitinophaga sp. | reverse complement strand
GCTACGCCAAGGTATTCGCCAACTTGCAATGCCTCATCGCCGATGAGTGGCACGACCTCATGGGCACCAAGCGCGCCGTACAGGTGGAGTTGGCCTTGAGCAGGTTAAAAGCCCTTCGTCCCAACCTGAAAATCTGGGGCATATCGGCCACCATCGGCAATATGGACGAGGCCGTGGAAGTGCTGCTGGGCAGCAGCTACCAGCAGGGCAAGTACACTGTTATCACCAGCGACATCGAGAAGCGGCTGGAGGTCATCACCATACTGCCCGACGAGATAGAGACCTACCCCTGGGCGGGCCACCTCGGGCTGCCGCTACTGCCCAAGATCATCCCCATTATACAGGCCAGCCAAAGCACCCTCATCTTTACCAACGTGCGCAGCCAAAGCGAGATATGGTACCAGCGCATACTGGATGCCGCGCCCGATCTGGCCGGACAAATGGCCATACACCACGGCAGCATCAGCCGCGAGTTGCGCGAATGGGTGGAAGAGGCCCTGCACGAGGGCAAGCTAAAGGCCGTGGTATGCACCAGCAGCCTCGACCTCGGGGTGGACTTCCGCCCCGTGGAGACCATCATCCAAATCGGCGGGCCGAAGGGTATTGCCCGCTTTATGCAACGCGCTGGCCGCAGTGGCCACCAACCCGGTGCCACCAGCCGCATCTACTTTCTGCCCACCAACTCGCTCGAACTGATAGAGAGCGCTGCCATGCGCACCGCCATAGCGGAGGGCGTGATAGAGAGCCGCATACCCTACGTCCGCAGCTTCGATGTGCTTATACAGTACCTGCTCACACTGGCGGTAAGCGACGGCTTCAAGCCCGCGCCCATACTGGCCGAGGTGCGCGGCACCTTTAGCTACAACAGCCTTACCGATGAGGAGTGGAACTGGCTGCTGCGCTTCATTACCACTGGCGGCGAAAGCCTGTATGCCTACGACGAGTACAAGAAGGTAACAGTGGACGATGACGGCTGCTACCGCATCGCGACCCGTCGCCTAGCCATGCAGCACCGCCTCAGCATTGGCACTATTGTGAGCGACCCTTCGCTTACCGTTAAGTTCCTGAGCGGGGGCTATATTGGCACCATTGAAGAGTACTTTGTGAGCAAGCTGCAGCCCGGCGACGTGTTCTGGTTTGCGGGCCGAAGCCTAGAGCTGGTGCAGATAAAGCACATGCAAGTGCTGGTGCGCAAGGCCAGAAGCCAGAAGGGCCGCGTGCCCGCTTGGCTGGGTGGGCGGCTGCCGCTCAGCAGCCAGCTCTCGGCCATGCTGCGCCTGAAGATTAACGAGGCCATGAGCCCCGCCGCCGACCGTGAAGACCCAGAGATAACCAAGATACGCCCGCTGCTCGACAAGCAGGACACGCGCAGCCACGTGCCGCACAGCAACGAGTTCCTTATCGAAAAAATGGAGAGCCGCGAGGGCTGCCACGTGTTTATGTACCCCTTCGAGGGGCGTTTCGTGCACGAGGGCATGGCCTCGCTCATCGCCTACCGCATCTCGCTGTTCAAGCCCATCACCTTCTCCATCGCCCTCAACGACTACGGCTTCGAGCTGCTTAGCGACCAAGATATCCCCATTGAGGAGGCCATCGACAGCAACATCTTCACGCCCGACCACCTGTACGATGACATTATAGCCAGCGTGAACGCCACCGAGATGGCCCGCCGCAAGTTTCGCGACATTGCGCACATAGCCGGGCTGGTGTTCCGCGGGTTCCCGGGCAAGCCGATGAAGGCCAAGCACATGCAGGCCAGCAGCCAGCTCATCTTCGAGGTGTTCCGCGAGCACGAGCCGCAGAACCTGCTGTTCCGCCAGGCGTTTGAGGAGGTGATGGAATTTCAGCTAGAGGAAACCCGTATGCGTGCCGCCATGACCCGCATCAGCCAGCAGCACATCGTCCTCACCCACCCCGGCAAGTTCACCCCCTTCGCCTTCCCCCTCGTGGTGGACCGTCTGCGCGAGAAACTCACCTCCGAAAAGCTGGAGGATAGGATTAAGAAGATGAAGCTTTCGTTGGAGTGAGTCGATGGAGATTAGCAAAAAATGCTTCTCTAATAAAAAATTGATAAAAGGTTGCAAAATTAAATTTGGATTCATTATTTTGGACTAATAAATCCAAAGCATGAAGTCTAACCATACGCAAACAACGGGCGAAATTATTCGACAGTTACGGGAAGATAGACAACTGCCGCTCAGAAAGATTGCAGCCTTACTTGATATTGATACTTCTTATTATAGTAAGATTGAACGAAATGAGAAGAAAGCTACCAAAGAACAAATACAGAAGTTGGAAATGTTTTTTGAAATTAAGAAGAGTGCATTAATGATTCAATATTTAAGCGAAAAAATATTTTATGAAATAGCGGAAGAAGATTGCGCAGACCAAGTGTTAAAAGTTGCGGAAAAACAGGTTAAATACATTAAAACATTGAAAAACAAATTATGAAAATTGTATCCCTTTTTTCAGGTGCGGGTGGTCTTGATTTGGGTTTAATAAAAGCAGGTCATGAAATCATTTGGGCAAATGACTTTGATATGGACAGTTGTGAAACTTATAAGTTGAATATTGGTGAGCATATTGTTTGTAGTGACATCTCCAGCATTAAACTTGATGAAATACCAGATTCCGAAGTGGTGGTTGGCGGATTCCCCTGCCAAGGCTTTTCAATGGCGAATATGTTAAGAACAGCAGATGACGAAAGAAATAACCTTTACAAACAATTTTATAGGATTATTAAAGGTAAAAAGCCTGACTATTTCCTTGCTGAAAATGTTAGAGGTATATTAAGCCTAGATAAGGGTAATGCAATAAAAAAAATTGTAAAAGATTTTTCGGATGCGGGTTATAGAGTTAAATACAAATCGTTTAATATGGCTGACTATGGTATACCTCAAACAAGAATAAGAGTAATCATTGCAGGAATTAGAAAAGATTTACCTGTAGAGATGGACTTTCTATTTCCTGAACCAACACATGATAAATCAAATTGGGTTAGTATTTCTAAAGCGCTGGACGGTATACCAGATCCCGAAGATGGGTATTTAGAAATTAAAAATCATGTTTACTCAAAGTATAAAATCACGAATAGAAACTTTACAGGGCATAGAAAAACTGATCCAAGTAAACCTTCACCCACGATATTAGCTAGAGGGAACGGGAAAGGAGGTGTTTGTGCTATTCAACACCCTAGGAATCACAGACGAATGAGTGTTCGTGAAAGTGCCTTAGTCCAAACATTTCCAATAGATTTTGAATTTTTTGGCTCTATGGGTTCAATGTATAGACAGGTAGGTAATGCTGTCCCAGTATTATTTGGCCAGCGATTGGGTGAAAAATTAAAGCAACTAGAAACAGTTACAGTATGAAAGTAGTTTCTCTTTTTTCAGGTGCAGGTGGGCTTGACCTTGGTTTTATCAATGCGGGTCATAAAATTATATGGGCTAATGATAATTTTCCGGACGCCGTAAAAACATATCGGACAAATATTGGAAGTCATATAATTTGTGAGGATATTTCAAAAATTCCCTCAGACCAAATCCCTGAACACGACATCTTGATTGGTGGCTTCCCTTGTCAAGGTTTTTCAGTTGCAAATTCCAAACGCGGTGAGCAGGATGAACGAAACAAATTGTATCTTGAGTTTTTACGAATTTTGCTTGATAAGCAACCAAAATATTTTGTTGCAGAAAATGTAAAAGGTATTTTAAGCTTGTCAAAAGGTGCTATATTCAAAATGATCATATCAGATTTTGAAAATGCTGGTTATATAGTCAAACATGAAGTTTTAAACGCCGCTAACTATGGTGTTCCTCAAAAGAGAGAGCGTGTAATAATATTGGGTGTGAGAACCGACGTTAATTTTAACTTAAGACATCCAGAACCGACACATCACGAAAATCCAAGTTTGTTTAATGATAAAAAAAGATGGGTTTCAATCGGGGAAGCTCTTAGAGATATTCCAGAACCTGAGGATAAGCATCTTTTAATCAACCACACTTACTCTAAATTTAAGTTAAAATTTAACGGATATTTAGGTAATAGAGCAATTGATCCTACCAAACCTGCACCAACAGTTACAGCAAGGGGAGATGAGAAAGGCGGTGTAGTAGTTTTACACCATCCAAATAACCATAGAAGAATGTCAGTTCGAGAATTAGCTTTGACTCAATCTTTCCCAATTGATTATATATTTGAGGGAAACAACTCTTCTGCCTATAGACAAATTGGAAATGCAGTTCCTCCATTGTTGGCTTATGCAGTTGCTTCAATGTTTCCTAAAGAGATAAAAAAATATGTCGCTAATAAAACCACCAGTAAAGCCATTCCCCAGTTATAAGTGGCGCTGGGCAGTTCTAACTCCTACCGAATCCCTTAATGAGCCTCCAGTATTTCTGGGTGTACTTCGTGTTTTTTACAGGTTTCAAAACTACGCACCTAGTTCAAAAGAAATTATGGACGGTCTTGCAGTAGTCCAACACGAAACTAATTCAAGTGTGGACTTGGTAAGGACACAGGATAGAAATTTAATCCGAAATTCAGGACAATATTGGAAAGCATTAGGCTTGCTTGAGGAAGCGCATGGTAAGGTGGTAGTTAGCCCTTTTGGACAATTACTTGCCGAAGGAAAGATAACACAGGTTGAGTTTGCAACAACAGTCGTTAAGACACTTGAACTCCCCAATCGAAAAATTATTAGTGATACCTCTAAATGGGATGCGATAGATTTAAGAATCAAACCCCTTGAATTGATTTTGAACATACTTGCTATAATTGCTGAAAAATTTGGTGCAAGAGAAGCATTTATTACCCCTTTTGAACTTGTGAAGATTGTAATTCCTTTAGCGGGGGCAAAGGCGGTGCTTGGGGATTATGCCGAAGCTATCATTCAACATCGCCAAGGAAAAATCGATGTGAGTATATGGCCGGATTGCGCGCCAGAAGCAAATGACAAAAGAATGGCAAGAGAATTTCTAATTTTCCTATCAAATTATGGTTTTTGCAAAAGAGATAATATTTCGCAGGGGAATTGGAACGAACACTACCACCTAGCTAACATATCAAAAGAAGAAGTTATTGAATTATATAATTTAAATACATACAATGTTGGTCTTGATAAGTTGGCAAAACAAATTCGGATTACTCAGATTCCTGCAAACATTGAGAGGAAAAGAGTTTCAAGGGAAATTCTCGAAAGGCCATATCAAAATTTATTCAGGAAAAATATTCTTAGCATTTTTTGCTCTTCTTGTATTGTAACTGGTGTTTCGATTGAAAATGTGCTAGAAGCTGCGCACATCAAACCTGTGGAGTATAATGGTGATGACACACATCATAACGGATTATGTCTGCGCTCGGATATTCATCAATTATTTGACAGCAACAATTTACGGATTTTGCCCTCGGGAGAAATAATACTTTCAGAAACAGCATCGACTAAAAACAACTATTCAAGACTTCCAAGAAAAATTGAGATACCAAGTTTCGTAAATAGGGAATTTCTAGACTGGAGAGTTAAGTATTTTTAGAAACATTATGATGGCAAGGAGACATTTCCCATTACCAAATTCTTTGATGCTTCGCCCCTTCGAATATTCATCCAAGTAACTGAGCAGCAAATTTCCAATCCCCCCATGGTCCATCGACTATTCCCTATCTTTGCACCCATGAACGAATCGCTGGAGTTGTTCTTGGCCGCGTTCGCGGGGCTGTTCTCGGTGCTTAATCCGCTGGGGGCCATGCCGGTGTTCCTTACCCTCACCGCCGCCGAAACGCATGCGCACCGCCGCCAAACGGCGCTGAAGGCGAGCGTGTATATGGTTATTATCCTGCTGGTGTCGTTTTTCGTGGGCCAGTACATCCTCAACTTTTTCGGCATCAGCGTGGATGCCATGCGCATCGCGGGCGGGCTTATCATCATCGGCTCCGGCTTTGCGCTGCTGCAGGGCGAGCATGCCAAGAACCGCGCCATCGACAAAAAGGTGCGCACCGAGGCCATTGAGAAGGAAGACATCACCCTCACGCCGCTGGCCATACCGCTGCTCAGCGGGCCGGGTAGCATCTCGCTGCTTATCGGCTACTTCGCCAAGGTAACCGTGTGGTGGGATTATATAACCATAGTGGGCGTTATCGTCCTGTGCGGCATCGTTACGTTCGGCATACTGGCCGTGGCGCCGCGGCTGGTGTCGCGCCTCGGGGCATCGGGCCTCAACTCCCTTAGCCGCATTATGGGTTTTTTGGTACTCTCCATCGGCATCCAGTTTATTATTAACGGCGTGAGCGCGGTGCTAAGGGACTTGGGGATAGCTATATAATATAGACACAAGATTTCAGACACAAGACACAAGACTTCCATAATGGGGCTTAGTTATTCCATTATTATGGCCTCCCTTATATTATATACTATGCTAGAGGGCAACAAAACCTGCCGGGGAACGTACGCAGCTATCCGCGCCAAAAGTTTTTGGGGAGCGGTGAAAAGACAAAATGTATAGTTTTCAAGCAGTTAGGCTTAATGAAAAAGAAATTGTAACATTATTTGCAAAAAGGTTTGGAATATTGACGGAAAGAGGCCCATCTTTGCAGTCCCGTTTTGAAAATAGCATTTGATAAACGGCACGTTCTTTAAAAGATTCTGGAAAAGCGCAAGTGCAAAAGTGCCCACACGGGAACTGAATACAACGCACCTCTGTTGAATGGTTTTTGAAAGGCCGCCGAAAGGCTCCGAAAAAAAAATCTGAAAAATTTTTCCAGAAAATTTGCAGAATAGAAAAAAAGCAAGTAACTTTGCAGTCCCAAATCGAAAACGCCATCCACGGATGGTGACGACGAAAAAGGGAAACGGAAACCGGAACGCAGTTTTGAAACGCACACCGGATGTTCTTTCGAGATTCTGAAAACAACAAGTGCAGGCCGCAAATTTTGGCCACTATAATATAAAGCACCTCTGGCAGTAAACAAAATTCGCCGACGGAAACGGCAGTGAAAAAAAAGTTGAAAAAAGTTTTCAGAAAATTTGCAGAATAGAAAAAAGCAAGTAACTTTGCAGTCCCAATCGAAAAGCAGCCTACGGGCAGTGATAACGAAAAGGAAACGGAAATCCTGAAACGCAGTTTTCAAACGCACATCGGGAAGTTCTTAAAGCATCTGGAACCAAACAAGTACGCAGCCGGTTAGTATGTCCGGTATCTTCAAAAGTACCTCTGTGATACGATGATTCGCCGCCGAGACGGCAGCGAAAAAAATCGAAAAAAAATCTTCCAGAAAATTTTGCGAAACAGAAAATCGGTAATAACTTTGCTGTCCCTTGCAAAAGGGGTGCTGGAAACAGCGCAAAAGCAGAAAGCGAAATACTTAAAGTTCTTTGAGATATTGGTAAGGAATAACAGAAGTACATCGAGTAAGGATCACGTCAATACAAATTACGATCCTAAACAGATCAGAACTTTTCAACAACGGAGAGTTTGATCCTGGCTCAGGATGAACGCTAGCGGCAGGCTTAATACATGCA
>CAYYZT010000157.1:0-7552 GCA_964476015.1 uncultured Chitinophaga sp. | reverse complement strand
CAACTCGCGGTGCATTACCACAAACTGGTGGTAGGCAAAGGCATCCCAGCTTAGGCGGGTAGCCGTGGCTTCCAACAAAGAGGTGCGCAGGTTGGTAATGTGGTCGGTAAAGTCGCTGCTGTTTTCTTCCGGATAGCTTATGCAAGCACCCAACCAGCTATTGGGGAAGGTAGGCAGGCCACCTTTTCCGTTTTTGCCGCCCAAGTGAATACCGTTGTCCACGTAGTTGCTTTGGGTACCGTCAAAGTCAGGGTCCATAATCACGCCCAGGTATTGGCTGGTGGTAAAGCGGGCCACGTATATACGGCCATCAGGGCCCAGTTCCATGCTGCCCACGCCAAGCGAAGTGGTGCTGCCGATGTGTTTTTTGGTAGAAGCCGGGTCGAAGTGGTTCATGTTGTACTGGTATATTTTTTTGCCAGTGCCATCGGCCACGTACAAGTATTGGCAGTTGGGCGAGAAAGCGGCAGAATAGCTCGCTTGGCCCAAATCACGATGGTTGCTGATGATGCCGGTTTCCGGATCGAAATCGAACAAAGAGGTCCAGTTCAAGCCAGAATATACGATGCGTTCGCCGTTGTTCGATACTTTAAGCGCCCCTGCATAGTCAGGCGTTACTTTGCCTATTTTGCTCTTTACCACGCCGGCAATGCCCGTATGGTTAAGGTGGTACACATAGAAAGAATCGGTGCGCAGTTTGTGCGTAACAATCCAGTAGTCTATGCCGTTGGCGTGTTGCACGGCAGTAAGCGATTCGTCGGTACGGCCGGTAAGCTGTTGGCCTTTTACCACCACGTCGCCCAAGCCCCCGTCCATGTTCATGTCGATAACGTTATAGCGCAAGCCGCCGGTAGCGTTGTTCTCTATACAATCGGTAGTAAACAAGTAGTAGATACCGTTGGTGCTGCGGGGCAGCGGCACTATCAACGACGATTGGAAAGAGCTGCCACAACCGCCCGCGCTGGCCATATTGCCGTTCGGCATCAGTTGGTGGTTGCGGTTCCACACGCCGCCGGTGTAGGGCAGGCTGCCGCCGTTGGTATAAAAAAGCACTTGGCCGTTATCGTCGCTTACGGCTGCGGTGCCTTCAAACGATTGCATCTGGCTGTTGGTAATGGCCACGGGGTGCCCGTTGCTAAAATCAAGCCCGGCTTTGTCGCCAAAGTACCAAATGTTTGCTTTTAAGTGTTGTGCCGGTGCGTAGTTAATGTTTTGTGCTTGTGAGTATAAAGGCAATCCCAATCCCACTAGTACCATTCCCACACCTTTGGCAATCAATCGCTGCAAATCTCTCCTGCCACTCATTTCGGTTGTTATTTTGAGGTTTTATAATTACCCCTGTTTACGCAATGGCCCCGGTAAGGTTGCGGCTATACCCAAAATTTTGCAGATGCGCCAACGGTAATTCGGCAAACGAACCACAGTGGTCGTTGAACGGATAAACTTGTCCGATAGAACAGTTGCGGGTTGATTCAAAATTTAAAATTGAAAATTCAAAATTTAAAATTGGGGGAGCATTTTTGACCTTACTTCAATCCGAAAGTGGTTTCGGTTGCTGGCTGCAAGTTGTAAAAACAAATAAAATTCCGTGCTGCTCCGTGTTTTCTGTAGTTTAAAAAGGTTGCCATACCCAATTTTCAATTTTAAATCTTCAATTTTGAATCAACTCGCAACCCATAACCCGTAACTCGTAACTAAAATGGCCCCCGAAACGCTGAACGACCTTATCGCCCGCCGCCGCTCCGTATATCCCAAACAATATAACGGCACCCCCGTGGCCGATGCCATTGTGGAGCAGATGCTGGAAAACGCCAACTGGGCACCCAACCACGGGCTTACCGAGCCGTGGCGGTTCGTGGTGTTCACGGGCAGTTCGCTGGAAAGGCTGGCCGGTTTCTTCCAACAGGTATATAAGGAGAACACGCCCGCCGAGAACTTTGACGAGGCGAAACACCAAAAACAGGGAGAGAGCATCGTGAAATCGTCGCACGTGGTGGCCATCATCATGAAGCGGCAAGAAACCGGCAAGATACCCGAAGTGGAAGAGGTGTGCGCCGTGGCCTGCGCCGTGCAAAACGCATGGCTCACCGCCGCCGCCTATGGCGTGGGCTGCTACTGGAGCACGGGCGGCCCTACTTTTAAGCCACAGGGCAAAGCGTTCTTTGGCCTCGGCGAGCAGGACAAGCTGCTCGGCTTCCTATATATAGGCAACTACGATGGCCCGTTGCCCGATGGCCGCCGCAAGCCGATAGGGGAGAAGGTGCATTGGAAGCGGTAGTGTTTGCTCCTCCCCGTCACCCTGAGCGATAGTCGAAGGGTTAGGGGGAGGTTGGGAAAGGGTTGTTGGGAGTGGTGCTGAAATCAAAGTTTTACTTTCCCATGACAAAGTAAAAGCACTTTGTATGCATTTTGACTTTATCTTGCCAAAAAGCGGGGCAAATGAAGCATCTTCTATATACTATTCTGTTTCTAGGGTTCGCCCATATGCTTTCCGCGCAAAATTGGGCACCGATTAATACTACCGATATCTATAATTACAAAGCCGATACGGCTTCGGCCATATCGCATTCGCTTTGGGCGGACTCTAAGGGCTTCGACGGAACGGATTCCGTTTATTATCCCAACCGCATCGTGAAGCACATTACCCATAACCTTGCGCTCAAAAACCAGCCACAGTTCCTCAACAAACAAGTAACCGTAAAGGGCAACGGCTTATACCTGTTTTCCGCGCCCAGCACCATTAGCTACTATAGTTGGGCGGCGTTGAACGATGTGTACACTTTCGATAGTACCCACAACATTACTGCAACCGTAACAGCAGTGGAGGAAGCGACGATATTGGGCAATTTGGATTCCATTAAAACCATACTGCTCTCTAGCGGTGATACCATCATCGCCAGCAAAGAGCACGGCTTCGTCCAATTCCCTATGGAGTATGGCTCCGGCAAATACTATCGGTTGGTGGGCATTGAGGGCAGCCGAAACATTGGCGAGCACGTGATGAGGTTTGGGGACTTCTTTAATTATAGCGTGGGCGATACGTTTTGGTATTATCGTTACGAAAACTACATGACCGATGTAGCAATTATAGAAGATAGAAGAAAAATAGCCTACGCCATAGATACGATTGTAAGTGTTGGAGACACGGTTATATATCAGTTTCTGCCTAATGGCGAAAAAAACTTCAACATTCTTTTGCCAGAAAATGAAGTAAACTTAGTGCCCAATGAATTACATCCAATACTTTCCTATTCCCAACAATCAAACTCGCCATATAAACCCACTTATAATGCACCAATATCTGTTTATAGTGTTTGGAATGATGATGTGGGACATTACCCTTCTTGCCCTGCTAGTGGCAGCAAAAAATATTATGTAGCAAGTACTTCTTTTTCCTATAATGGGCATACCACGGTAAAGCGATTCGATAAGTTTTATTGCCAGAGTGATAGCATGAGTGATACGCTGAGGTATTTAACCCATCTAAACTTTGGAGATAATTATGGTAACAAACAATTTGTTGAACGACTGGGAATGACTTACATGAACGCAATGGGGTTTGAAACAAATGGCTTGTTAATGATGTACGCTTACCGATTAGCTGGCGATACCACCATCACCATCCTCGACCAAAGGCTCTTTGATTTACTCATCGGTGTTGAAGCACCCACCGCACCAGCTTTCAGCATTCTAGGCAACCCCGTTACCACCACCCTCTCCATCCAACTTCCATCACCCGACGCGCACACCCTCACTTTGTATCACCTTAACGGCCAATTGCTCGTGCGGCAACATACCCAGCAAACAAACATTAGCATCGATGTTGCCCATCTGCCGCAAGGCATTTACTTGTTGGAAGTACGCAACCAAACCGGCGTAAGCCGCCAGCGGGTGGTTAAGATGTAATTAAAGGTGCGTTCGCTTCCTAGCCTTTGCCATAAAACCTTTAATTTTAGTGGCAGAAACCCACGCAGCCGCAAAATGAAAGCCATTATCCCCGTTGCTGGCCCAGGCACACGCCTTCGCCCACACACCTATACCCAGCCCAAAGCACTGATACCCGTGGCCGGAAAGCCCATTTTGGGGTTTATTATCGAGCAGTTGCAGGCAGTGGGCATCACGGAGTTTGTCTTCGTGCTGGGGTATTTGGGCGATAAAATACGCAGCTATGTGGACGAGAAGCACCCCGACATCAAAGCCCACTACGCCATACAGGCCAAGCGCGAGGGCCTGGGCCACGCCATTTGGACCACCAAGGAACAGATAGGGCCCAACGAGGAGGTGCTCATTGTGCTGGGCGATGCCATTATTGAGGTAGATTTGCAGCAAGTGGTAAACTCGCCGCACTCCTCCCTCGGCGTAAAAAAAGTGGAGGACCCGTGGAATTTCGGCGTTGCGGAAGTGGACGGGCAGAACCGCATTACGCGGGTAGTGGAAAAACCCAAATTCCCGAAATCGAACCTAGCCTTGGTGGGCATCTACCGTATCAGGGAAACCAAACAGCTATTCGATGCGCTAGACCACCTCGTTATCCATCGGCCAGACGATAGCGCGCCCGTACACCTTACCGATGCCATACAGGGCATGATTGATGGCGGCACCCCGTTTACCAGCTTTAAGGTGGACCATTGGTACGATTGTGGCAAGGTGGAGATATTGCTGGAAACCAACGCCACGTTGCTCAAAAAGAACAACTCTGCCGCGCAGCCGTTGCCCAAGTACGATAATACCATCATCATACAGCCCGTAAGCATTGCCCAAGGTGCCCGCATCAGCAACTCCATTATTGGCCCGAACGTGACCATCGGCGATGATGCGGAAATCAATTATTCCATTGTAAACAACTCCATCATCGGCGATTTCGCACGGCTCAACCACGTTATCCTTAAGCGTTCCGTTATCGGCAGCGATGCCTACATCAAAGGTCTCAGCCAAAGCCTCAACATCGGCGACAATACGGAAATCGATTTAAGCGGGGAGTGATACAACGGGACAAGAACGCGTTGTGCGGTTAGAAATGTATTTTAAACCGAGCTGGCTGCTGCCCAAGTAGTAGCCGATTATACCTTTCTATATGTTGCTAGGTTTTGGAAAGTGTTTTTATGAGGATGAAGGATTATGCCGCAAAATTTGCATGTGCGACATAATTAAGCTCAAAAATGGCCCGTTTTGAGCTATTTTATCTCAAAAATAGCTCAAAAAAATACCGCAAATAGCTCAACAAATAATGTTCGGTTATTATTTATGGGGCGAATTAGAACAAGGCAATCAGGCCGTCCAACTCCTTGCTTTTCTCCGGATTGCCGTCGGCCTCGTATCCCTTTTGAAGATATTGCAAATAAAGTTTAATCGTATCCCGGTTACGGATAGGCAGATAGTGGGGTTGCTTGGCTTCTTCTTGGATTTTTTTCAGGTATAGGGTCACCTCGTTTCGGGTAAAGATGGTGCCACGGTTCAGCGGGTTGATGTAACAGATAACTTGGTCTCTCAAATCCTCGTGCTCTTCCAACGTTTCGAGGAAATCTTTAGTGTAGCAGGCTACGAAATGGCGGGGCAAATTAACGCCATATACTGGCATATCAAGCTCTTGTGCAAGAATAATATATAATATACCAAGAGAAATTACATTGCCTTTTTTACTCTCCACCACTTGGTTCAGGAAGTATCCGGGCAGGCTCAGGTGGTTTTCCGCCGATTTGCCGGTGAAGCCCATCAGCGAGTAAAACACATGGTTGAACACGTTGATCTGCTCGAAAGGTGTCAAATTATAGTTCATTTCCAACCAAATAGCTCGGCGGATGTAGTCGATTTCGCCCCTAAGGCGCACCTCGTCCAAGTCGGCATACTGAAATTTGGCCACCAGCAGGGCACCTTTGTAGAGGTTCTCCGAATCGTGTTCTAGCCAGTGTTTGAAGGCTTTTTCCACCCCATGGAACTGTATGTGCCGAATGATGTGCTCAATGCGCTCTTGCAATATACCATCCAGAGCCTCTTCCCAATACGTCTCTAGTTTAGGTATAATATCAGGCCCGAAACTGGCCAACTTGTCCGATACGTGGGAGTAAATCTCTTGGTCGGGGTCGTCCAGCAATTGAAGCAGGGCGTTCAGTTCCTTGTCGCTATGTTGCTCTGGCATCATTTTTTGCCTCCCTTACGGAATGTTTTTCCTTTGCCCCCGCCCGAAGGTTTGCTGCTGGCAATGATTTGCTCCACGGCTTCTTCGTCCAGGTTCTCGGCCACTACCCCTTTGGGTATCTTGTAATTATCCTTCCCGGCCTTTATGTATGGCCCGAAACGGCCGTTCAGCACCTGTATGGCCCCGTCTTTAAACGAGTTGATGTACTTGCTGGCATCGGCCTCCCGCTTGGCGGCAATGAGGCGGGTGGCCGTTTCTAGGTCCACGTCCTGCGGGTCGGTTTCTTTGGGGATGGACACGAAAGCGTTGTCGTGCTTCACATACGGCCCAAAACGGCCCAAGCCCACGCTCACTTCCTTGCCCTCAAACTCGCCCAACGTGCGGGGAAAATCGAACAGCTTCAATGCCTGCTCCAGCGAAATGGTATCAATGCTTTGGTCTTCCTTAAGCTTGGCATAGCGTGGCTTTTCGCCGCCCTCCTCGGTTTTGCCTATCTGTGCCATCGGGCCAAAACGGCCGATGCGCACCGATACGGGCTTGCCCGTTTTCGGGTCGGTGCCCAGTTCCCGTTCGCCGGTAACGCGCTCGGCGGTTTCTATGGTTTGCTCCACTTCTTTGTGGAACGGCTGATAGAACGAGTCGATCATTTTGCTCCACTCAATATTGCCTTGCGCTATCTCGTCAAACTCTTCCTCAATTTTGGCCGTAAAGTGATAGTCCATCACATTTACAAAGTGTTCCGTAAGGAAATCGTTCACTACCCGGCCCACATCCGTAGGGAAAAGCTTGGCCTTTTCGGCCCCGGTTATCTCGGTCTCGGTTTTTTGCTTGATGTGGTTGTCTTTGCCCAGTGTAAGCACTTGGTATTTGCGCTCCGTGCCTTCCCTGTCGGCCCTTTCCACATAGCCCCGCTTTTGGATGGTGCTGATGGTGGGCGCGTAGGTGGACGGGCGGCCGATGCCCAGTTCCTCCAGCTTTTTCACCAAGCTGGCCTCGTTGTAGCGGGGCGCGGCCTTGCTGAAACGCTCGCGGGCCGTCATGGTTTCCAGCGGCAGTTGCTGGCCGTTGGTAAGCGGTGGCAGCATGCCCTCGGCTTCCTCGTCCTGCTCGTCGTCGGTGCTTTCCATATACAACTTCAAAAAGCCGTCGAATAGCAGCACCTCGCCCTGCGCTTGCAGTTCTTCGTGGTTGGTGCTGATGTCTATTTTCACCGTGGTGCGCTCCAGTTGCGCATCGGCCATTTGGCTGGCCACGGCGCGTTTCCATATCAGGTCGTAAAGGCGTTGCTCCTCGCGGGCACCCTCAATCGCTTGTTTGTCGAAGTACGTGGGGCGTATGGCCTCGTGCGCCTCTTGCGCGCCGCTGGCCTTGGTTTTGTACTTGAGGGTTTTGCTGTATTTATCCCCGAAATTGGCC
>CAYYZT010000156.1:3054-7574 GCA_964476015.1 uncultured Chitinophaga sp. | reverse complement strand
ATGATTGCCAAGGTAATAGCTAAGGGCAGCGATAGGAGGGAGGCCCTGCGCACCATGGCGCATGCCCTGCGCAAAACGGTGCTTACGGGGCTAACAACCAACAAGCCTTTTTTGATTGATGTATTGAACAGCCCCGGCTTCAGCAATGGTGCTTTCGATACGCGATACTTGGATTATAATCCCGACCTTACACAGCCCCACAAACCCAGTGAGCAGGTGTTGGCCGAAAGCGCGGTAACAGCCACCTTATATGCGTGGCTGCAAAGGCAGCAGGATAGGAAGGTGATGAAAAGCATTCCGCCCGGTTGGCGCAATAGTGCTTATCGTGCCCAAACCCAAGCTTATACCATAGCTGGCACAGAGGTAAAAGTTGAGTATAGTTATGGTGCGTACCATCATTGCAAAGTCACTATTTTAGGCGTTATAGAGTTTGCGGCCATTATTATAGAAGCAGAAAAAACGCATTTTACTATTGAATTGAACGGTATCCGCAAACGGTTTACTGTTTCCGTTGCCAAACAAACCGTTTGGGTACACCACCCCGAGTATGGCGAACTGGAACTGAAAGAAGTTGCCCGCTACCCCGAGGCCGAAGTGGTGGCCGTGCCGGGTGCCTACCGTGCGCCGATGCCCGGCCAAGTGGTAAATGTGCTGGTAAAACCGGGCGACGTTATCCAACCGGGCGACGGGCTGTTGGTAATCAACAGCATGAAAATGGAGAATACCATAGAAGCGTTTGAGGCGGGCACGGTGGAAGAAGTATATGTGGAGGCCAATGGATTTGTAGAGGCCGAAACCTTATTGTTAAAAATCAATACCAACGAACATTGAGACTCTTTATCCTTTTTTGCGGCATTTTGTGCAGTGTTATTGCTTTGGCCCAACCACCTAAAATAACTGAAGAAAAAATCCATATCGGGCCGGGAACGGAAGATATGGTGTTGGACACGCTTAACGGACAGGAACGCCTATTGGTATCGTGTACCCAACGGAGAGACGGATTACCGCATTTCGGCGAAATAGTGGCCTTTAATCTTCAGACCAATCTTAAAGATACCTTGGCCAGAACTGGGGAGCCAGCAAGTTTGGTTTTCAGCCCGCATGGTATCGACTTGGTGAAGACCATGGATGGAAGGGTATTGTTGTTTGTGGTAAACCATCAAGCCCTAACTGCGAAAACCCGGCAGAATAGCGTGTTGGTGTATGAAGTAAAGGTGAAAGAGCTGGTGTTTGTAAAACAATACATCGATCCTACTATGGTTTCGCCGAATGATGTTGCGGGGCTGGTAGATGGTAGCTTTTACATAACTAATGATAGCAAGCGCAGCAAGATAGGTTTTGGTTGGCTGATGGAAAAGTTGTTTAAAGTGCGTAGCAGTAGTATTGTGTATTGCACCGCGGGGGGCAAATGCAAAAACGCCAACGACAAGAAGCTAGCCTATGCAAACGGTATATTAGTGGAAGGCGATAAGGTTTATGTGGCCGCTACGCAAAAGAAAACTTTGGCGGAGTACGTGCAGCAACCTGATGGCTCGTTGGTGTACCAGCGCAATGTGGTAAAGATAAAAGGCTATGACAACATCAGCCTAATAAATCCAGGAAACGTGCTTGTGGCAGTTCACCCAAGTGCGGGAAAATTTTTGAAGCATGCCCGCAATGCATCTAAGCTTTCGCCGGGCGCAGTGTATCTAATAAAGTTGGAAAACGGCAAACACGAAGCCATGTATCAAACTGACGGAACCTCTATTAGTGGTAACTCGGTAGCGGTAGGACATGGTCATACCCTTTACATCGGGCAGGTATTTGAGGATTGGATACTGAAAGTAATTTTTGAAGAGCAATAATCTCAAAGCGCGGTAAAATACGCCACGGTTTTTTCCAACCCCTGTTGGAAGGTGTATTCCGGATCGTAGCTTAACAAACGTTTGGCTTTGGAAATATCCGCCAACGCATTGCGCACGTCTCCCGCGCGCGTAGGCCTGTTGTTTGCCGCATGGGTTTTGCCCGTAAGCTCCTGTATATAGCCGTACATTTGGTTTACGGAATAGTTGGCACCCACAGCTATATTGTACACCTCGTTTACCGCTTCGGTTGGGGCAAACAATGCTTTGATATTGGCCTGTACTGCGTTGGCCACAAAGGTAAAATCACGGGTTTGGCCGCCATCGCCGTCAATGTATATCTCCTCTTCTTTCAACAAAGCGGCAATAAATTTGGGTATCACGGCAGCATAGGCACCATTGGGGTTTTGGCGCGGGCCGAATACATTAAAGTACCTCAGTCCGATAATTTCCAAGCCATAGCAACGATGGAACACCTGTGCGTATAGTTCATTGGTATACTTGCTCACCGCGTAGGGAGACAGTTGCTGTCCGATGCGTTGCTCAACCTTGGGCGAATCCTCGATATCCCCATAAACTGAAGAAGAAGAAGCATACACCAAGCGTTTCACGCCAGCATCTTTGGCGGCGATAAGCATGTTCACAAACCCAGTTACGTTCGCCGCCGTGGTAAGCTCTGGGTGGGCCAAAGAGCGCGGCACCGAACCTAGGGCCGCTTGGTGCAGCACAAAGTCCACGCCTTCGCAAGCCTTGCGGCAATCAGCCAGATTGGTAACATCGCCCTGTATAAAAGTAAAGGAACCGATGCCTTTCAGGTAATCGATATTTTGCTGGAACCCAGTGGCTAGGTTATCCAGCACACGTACTTCCCCGGCCCCTTGGCGCAAAAGATATTCAGTAATGTGCGAACCGATAAATCCGGCACCGCCCGTTACCAAAAAAGTATAGCCGCTAATATTGGCACTGCCGTGGTAGCTCGTGTTATACATGCTTAACGATTGGCGTATTGTTTTTCGTAATAGGCTTTGTAGTTACCGCTGGTTACATTATCAAGCCACTGCTCATTGGCAAGGTACCAATCCACGGTTTTCTCCAATCCTTCCTCAAATTGCAACGATGGCTCCCAACCCAGTTCGTTTTTCAGCTTGGTGCTGTCTATGGCGTAGCGTAGGTCGTGGCCGGGGCGGTCTTTTACATAGGTAATCAGCTTGGCCGAAGAACCCGCTTCACGGTTCAGCTTGCGGTCCATCACCTTGCAGAGCACCTGGATGAGGTCAATATTCTGCCACTCGTTGAAACCGCCGATATTATAGGTTTGGCCGTTTTTGCCCGTGTGGAAAATTACGTCGATGGCACGGGCGTGGTCGTTCACCCAAAGCCAGTCGCGGGTATATTTACCGTCGCCGTACACAGGCAGCGGCTTGTTGTTGCGTATGTTGTGGATGAACAGTGGTATCAGCTTCTCCGGAAACTGGTGCGAACCGTAGTTGTTGGAGCAGTTGCTGATTACTACCTCAATGCCATACGTATCGTGGTAAGCCCTTACAAAGTGGTCGCTGCTGGCTTTGGAGGCCGAATAAGGAGAATGCGGGTCGTAGCTGGTTTCTTCGGTAAAAAAGCCAGTTTCGCCCAAAGAGCCGTACACCTCGTCAGTAGAAACGTGGTAAAACAGGTGGCCTTTAAAATTGTTGGCCCATTGCGATTTAGCCGCGTTCAGCAACACCACGGTACCTACCACGTTGGTCATGATAAATTCCATCGGGTTCAGTATGGAACGGTCCACATGGCTTTCGGCAGCTAAGTGGATTACGTCGGTAATATTTTGTTCGCGGAACAGGTTCAAGATAAAATCGGCATCGGTAATATCGCCTTTTACAAAGGTATAGTTGGGAGCGTTTTCAATATCCTTTAGGTTTTCCAAATTGCCTGCATAGGTAAGCTTATCAAGGTTTACGATGCGGTAATCGGGATACTTGTTTACCAACAAACGGATAACGTGCGAACCGATAAAACCAGCACCGCCGGTAACCAATATATGTTTGGAGAAATTGCTCATGGGTTTGTGTTATTATAATGACCAATAGGCCAGTTCATTGATTTTGCCGCGATAAATACCCTTCAAATCAGCTACTAATCCTTTGCCGTCTTTCAGCAGTGTTTTAAAATCCTGTTCGGTATAGTCCAAATAAGGTTTATGGTTTACGGCCACTACTATGGCGTCATAATTATGTCCGTTTTGTTCCACCAGTTCAAAGCCGTATTCGTGCTTCACCTCGTCGCTATCGGCATAGGCATCGGCCACGTCTACGTGTATGGAGTAAGATTTCAGTTCGTTGATAACATCGGCCACCTTAGAGTTGCGTATGTCGCTCACGTTCTCCTTAAAAGTAGCCCCCAATACCAGCACTTTGCAATCTTGTACGGTTTTGCCCACCTTAATAAGGCGTTGTACTACGTTTTTGGCCACCCACTCGCCCATACTGTCGTTTATATGGCGGCCGCTAAGGATTACCTCGGGCGTATAGCCTACGGAGATAGCTTTGTGCGTAAGATAGTAAGGATCCACGCCTATGCAGTGGCCGCCAACCAAACCCGGACGGAAATTGAGGAAGTTCCACTTGGTTCCGGCAGCTTCCAGCACATCGAACGTATTGATGCCCATTTTTTCGAAAATCTTCG
>CAYYZT010000156.1:2137-3044 GCA_964476015.1 uncultured Chitinophaga sp. | reverse complement strand
TATGCTCCTTATCTCCCGGATTGATGCGCTCAGGCGAGTATCCTACTTTAAAATCTTGTGCGAATTTCAGGCCCGTTCGCTCCTCCAAAATAGGGATACAATCTTCCTCGGTACAACCAGGATAAACAGTGGATTCGTACACCACGTAGTCGCCTTTTTTTAACACTTTAGCCAAGCTTTCGGTGGCCTTGGTGAGCGGTGTCAAATCAGGCACACGGTGGGTATCAACAGGCGTAGGAACGGCCACGATAAAGAACGTTACATCCTTCAGGTCTTCCACATTGGCCGTAAACTGGATGTCGCAACCATCAAAGGCTTCTTTCTCCAGTTCGTTGCTGGGGTCTATGCCTTGCTTCATCAGGTCAACCCGTTTTTGGTTGATATCGAAACCAACCACCGAGATTTTGCGGGCAAACTCCAAGGCAATGGGCAAACCCACATAGCCTAAGCCTATTACGGCCAGTTTTGTTTTTTTATCGAGTAAAGCTTGGTACATCAGCCTATCCTTTCTACTTGTTCGTTACTTAATTTATACCGTTGTCCGCTTTCGGGGCAAACGGCTTCCCCTTGTTCGTCAAAATTCAATCGGTGCCCATATTCGCTCACCCATCCCGCTTGCTGGGCGGGGTTGCCCAACATGAGGGCGTACGGTTTCACGTTTTTCGTTACCACGGCTCCGGCACCAATCATGGCGTAAGCCCCGATTTCGTTGCCGCAAACTATGGTGGCATTTGCCCCTATGCTGGCCCCTTTGCGTACCACTGTCTCCACATACTGCCCCTTGCGCACAATGGCACTGCGGGGAATCAAGATGTTGGTAAACACCATCGAAGGGCCCAAAAACACATCATCCTCGCAAACCACCCCTTCGTACAGCGATACATTGTTTTGTACCTTCACGTTATTG
>CAYYZT010000156.1:0-2127 GCA_964476015.1 uncultured Chitinophaga sp. | reverse complement strand
CGTTATTGCCCAACCTTACGCCATTCGCTACAAATACATTTTGGCCAAGGTTGCATTTCTCCCCTAACACGGTTTTCGGCATAATGTGGCAAAAATGCCAAACGCTGGTGCCTTCGCCAAGGATTGCGCCTTCGTCAACAACAGCTGTATGATGTATGAATGTCGGCAATCGTTGTGTGTTTTTAACACTAAGGACACAAAGGAAATCCACAAAGAGCACAAAGCTTGTATTATATGTACTAGTGTTCTTAGTGTTTTTCTTAGTGCTCTTTGTGTTTAAATTTATACTACTTAACTCTTATGACAATACTGATTTAAAATACTCCAGCGTAATCTTCAACCCCTCGGCACGGTCTACTTTCGGCTCCCAGTTTAAAATGGCCTTGGCCTTGGAGATGTCCGGTTTGCGCTGTTTTGGGTCGTCCGTTGGCAGTGGGTGATATACTACTTTTTGGTCGGTGCCCGTAAGGCGTATAATCTCGTCGGCAAATTCCTTGATGGTGATTTCCACGGGGTTGCCGATGTTCACCGGCAAGTGGTAATCGCTCCAAAGCAAGCGGTAGATGCCTTCCACCAAATCGTTCACATAACAGAACGAACGGGTTTGCGAGCCGTCGCCGAACACCGTAATATCTTGCCCTGTGAGCGCTTGGCTTACGAAAGCGGGCAATGCCCTACCGTCGTCCAGCCTCATACGTGGGCCATAGGTATTGAAAATGCGCACGATGCGTGTTTCCAAACCATGGAAAGTATGGTAAGCCATCGTAATGGCTTCTTGAAAACGCTTGGCCTCGTCGTATACGCCGCGCGGGCCTACGGGATTCACGTTGCCCCAATACTCTTCTGTTTGCGGGTGTACCAACGGGTCGCCGTACACTTCCGATGTGGAGGCAATCAGCATCCGTGCACCTTTGGCTTTTGCCAACCCCAAGCAATTATGGGTGCCCAACGAACCCACTTTAAGGGTCTGGATGGGCATTTTCAGGTAATCAATGGGGCTGGCAGGCGAGGCGAAATGCAGGATGTAATCCAGCTCGCCGGGTACGTGGATAAACTTGGTTACGTCGTGGTGGTAGAACTCGAAATCCTCGCGTTTGAAGAGGTGCTCGATGTTCTTGAGGTTGCCGGTGATCAGGTTGTCCATGCCGATCACGTGGTAGCCTTCGGCCAGGAACCGATCGCAGAGGTGTGAGCCCAAGAAGCCCGCTGCACCGGTGATCAATACCCGATCCTTGGCCTTGGGGGCCTTGCTTTTCGTGGCTCCCTTCTTGGCGGGTTTCCCTTTGGCCTTACCGGCGCTCTTCAGGTCCTTCTTCTTGGCCATGTGATCAGGCTTTTGCTTTCGCTGCGGCGTGTTTCGGGCTGTGTGCGGCGGTAACGGCATTGCGGCCGATGCTCACGTAGTGGTAGCCCTTCTTCTCCATCTCCTCCAGCTCGTACAGGTTGCGGCCATCGAAGATGGTACGCTCCCGCAGGCCGCTTTCCAGGCGCTTGAAATCGGGGTTGCGGAACAGCGACCACTCGGTGCAGATGATGAGGGCGTCGGCACCTTGCAGGGCCTCGTACTCGTCCTTCGCGTACTTGATCTTGTCGCCGATCAGCTTCTGCACATTGGCGCAGGCCTCGGGATCGAAGGCGGTGACGGTGGCGCCCGCTTTGGTGAGCGCATCGATCATGTACAAGGCGGGTGCCTCGCGGATATCATCGGTATCGGGCTTGAAGGCCAGGCCCCACATGGCGAAGTGCTTGCCCTTGAGATCACCGCCGTAGTAGGCTTCGATCTTGGGCATCAGCGCGGTCTTCTGGAGTTCGTTCACCTCCATCACGCTGTTGATGATGCGGAAGTCGTAACCCGCTTCCTTACCGCTCTTGGCCAGCGCTTGTACGTCCTTGGGGAAGCAGCTTCCACCGTAGCCGATGCCGGGGAAGAGGAAGCGCTTGCCGATGCGGGTGTCGGTCCCCATGCCGATGCGCACCTTGTCCACGTCGGCACCCACGGCCTCGCAGAAGTTCGCAATCTCGTTCATGAACGTGATCTTGGCGGCGAGGAACGCATTGGCCGCGTACTTCGTGAGCTCGGCGCTGCGCTCATCCATGAAGATGATCGGGTTGCCTTGGCGCACGAAG
>CAYYZT010000155.1:350-7597 GCA_964476015.1 uncultured Chitinophaga sp. | reverse complement strand
CTTGGCCCGCCTATCGTAGAGGTAATCTATGTAAGGGTTGATGTTTACAGCCATGTTATAATCGGCCTGCGCCTCTACGCTGCGCCCGGCAATGGAATAGGCGTTGGCCCGTTTCATATAGGCATCCGCAAAACCCGGGTCGAGGCTGATGGCGGATGAATAGAAATCGATGGCTTTTTCAATATCCAGCATTTGCAGGGAATTGTCGCCAGCTATAACCATTTCGGTGGCCTGCCCGCGCGATGGCGGTTGGCCGTTGGATGAGAAGCTGAACAACAATCCTAAAAGTATCGTGAAAAGGAACCTTACCTTACCCATGTCCATTAACTTTATATCAATGAAAACAGCAATAGCGTGCAAGGATAAATATACGCAATTTGCTTGCCAAGTTGTTTTTTGGCAGGATAAAGAATGTTACCGCAATTTGTCGCACGCAAGCTCAATTTTGAGACATTTTACCGCAAAAAGTGGCTGTTTTACGATAAAAATATCGCAAAAAATGTCGCAAAACGCTATTGTCGGGAATGGATGGCCATGCGGTTGCCCTCCGTATCCAAAAACATGCCCATATATCCGATTTCCTCGGTAATAAGGGTTTTGGGCTGCAAAACCTTGCCACCAGCGGCTTCCACGCGGCCCAGCTCGTTGGCCAAATCGCCCGATGGGGGTGTGAAGTACAATACACAGCCCGCCGTGGCAGAGGGCTGGTAATCAGGGTGTTGCACCAAAGCTCCGCCAGCGCCCAACCCTTCTTCCATGGGGAACATCGCCATATCGAACTGGCCCATGGGCATCATTTCAAACGTAACGCCCATCACGGTTTCGTAAAATTTAATGGCACGGTCCATATCCGTTACTGGTATCTCGAACCAGCCTACAATATTGTGTTTCATTGGGTTACGTGGGTTTTAGTTGTGGGAAAGCTCTCTGTTCAATAGCCAGTGGAAGCCGTATTTGTCCGTAACCATGCCGAAATGGGCATTCCAGAAGGTATCCTGTAATGGCATGGTTACTTTGCCGCCCGCTGCCAAAGCATTGAAAATACGGGTTTGTTCGGCGGCATCGTCCAAATTGATGCTCAGGGAAATGGCATCCCCGGCTTTGATGGGTTGGTCGTCCATACTGTCGCTGGCCATAAAACGGATGCCATCCGCCTCGAATTGGGCATGCATAATGCGTTGCGAGTTTTCGGGCGTGGCGTGTTCCGTATCGCCAAAGCGTTGCAGGAACACGGTTTTGCCGCCCAACGCCTGCTCATAGAATTTCAGGGCCTCCTCGCAGTTGCCCGCAAAGGAGAGATAAACGTTCAGTGCTTTCATAGTGATTGCTAATAGGGTTTACCCGAATATAACAGGTTACGGCCAGTTTTGGTAGCCGTTTGCCGAATTGGGGCGTTAAATAATCGCTAAGACTAAAAACAAAACGGCCGCCATCCTTCGATAGCGGCCGTTCTTACTGGAACAATATTCGGTTGGGTTGTTGGGCCTACTCGTAACCCGTAACTAACAACCCGTAACTTAAAGTTCTTACCCTTGGTTTTTCTCCGGCTTAGGTTCCAAGGCTTTGCGGCTGAGGCGGTATTTGCCCGTTTTCGGGTCCACGTCCAACAGTTTCACTTTCACCCTTTCGCCTTCGGTCAATACGCCTTCCAAGCTGTCCAAGCGAGCCCAGCTCACTTCGCTTATGTGTAGCAAGCCTTGTTTGCCCGGCATAAACTCCACAAAAGCACCGTAAGGCATAATGCTCTTCACTGTACCTTCGTATGTGTCGCCAATTTCAGGCACGGCGGCTATGGCACGGATGCGGGCAATGGCCGCGTCGATGCTGGTTTTGTTGTCGGCACTGATGTCGATAACGCCCTTGTCGCCCACTTCTTCCAATACGATAACGGTACCGGTTTCGCGCTGTATTTCTTGGATAACCTTGCCACCAGGCCCGATAACGGCACCGATGAACTCTTTAGGTATCATGATTTTCTCAATGCGAGGAGCATGTGGCTTATAGTCGGCACGTGGCTCAGTGATGGTTTTCATCATTTCGCCAAGTATGTGCAAACGGCCTTCTTTGGCTTGGGTAAGGGCTTGCAACAAAATTTCGTAGCTAAGGCCTTGAATTTTGATGTCCATTTGGCAAGCCGTGATACCGTCTTTGGTACCCGTTACTTTAAAGTCCATATCGCCCAAGTGGTCCTCATCGCCAAGGATGTCGCTCAACACGGCAAACTCGCCGTTTTGGCCGCTGATAAGGCCCATGGCAATACCGGAAACCGGCTTAGGTATTTTCACGCCCGCATCCATCAAGGCCAGCGTACCGGCGCAAACGGTTGCCATGGAAGAAGAGCCGTTCGACTCCAAAATATCCGATACCACGCGAATGGTGTAAGGATTTTCTTCAGGGCCAGGAATCATGTTTTTCAAGGCACGCAGCGCCAAGTTGCCGTGGCCTACTTCCCTGCGGCTGGTACCACGGTTTGGCCTGGCCTCGCCGGTAGAGAACGAAGGGAAATTGTAGTGCAACAGGAAACGGTTGTAGCCTTTAAATGTAGCACCGTCAATCAACTGCTCGTCCAGCTTGCTGCCAAGCGTAACGGAGGTAAGCGATTGGGTTTCGCCACGGGTAAAGATGGCCGAACCGTGGGTGCCGGGCAGGTAGTCCACCTCGCACCAAATAGGGCGTATCTGGGTAGTGGTACGGCCATCCAAGCGTACTTTATCTTTCAAAACCAAGTCGCGGGCAGCGTTGTACTCCGCTTCGTGGAAGTAGCGCTTCAATAGTTCGCCTTTGGTTTGCAGTTCTTCTTCGGTAAAGTTGGCCTTGTACAGGTCATATACTTCCTTAATGGCAGCGCTACGGTCGTGCTTCGCTTTGCTTACACGCATGGCATTCAATATCTGCGGATAAGTTTCGGCAATTACGCGGGCTTTAAGCTCTTGGTCGTTCACCTCGTGGCTATATACGCGCTTCTCGGTAGTGCCGGCAGCCTCTTCAAGCTCTTTCAATACGGCCACTTGCTTTTTGATTACCTCGTGGGCAAATTTGATAGCGCTAAGCATATCCTCTTCGCTCACTTCTTTCAATTCGCCTTCCACCATCACCACGCTATCGCTGGTAGCGGCCACTATCACATCAATATCGGCAGTAGCCAGGGCAAGGATGCCTGGGTTGATAACGAACTGGCCATCAATACGGGCCACGCGGGCTTCGGAGATGTGGCCCGCAAAAGGTATGTCGCTCACGGCCAAAGCTGCCGAAGCGGCCAAGCAAGCATACGCATCTGGCAAGGTGTCCTTATCGTTGCTGTACAGGGTTATCTGTACTTGGGTGTTGGCATGGTAATCTTCGGGGAACAATGGGCGCAAAGCGCGGTCAACCAAGCGGCTGATAAGGATTTCGTATTCGCTAGGGCGGGCCTCGCGTTTAAAGAAACCACCCGGGAAACGGCCCGTGGAGGCATATTTTTCTTGGTACTCAACGGTAAGCGGCATGAAATCGACGCCCTCTTTGGCTTCCTTGTCGGATACCACGGTGGCCAATATCATCAGGTTGCCCACTTTTACCACGGCAGAGCCGTTGGCTTGTTTGGCAAGCTTTCCGGTTTCGATAGTAACCAGGCGACCATCGCCCAGATCTATAGTTTTTGTTATAATATTCATAGTAATAATTAAGGTGGTGATTACTCCTTGTGTAAATGAAAAAAAGCCACCTCGTTGTCGAGGTGGCGTTTATAGTACTGAAGGCTTACTTACGCAAGTTCAGTTTTTCGATCAGCGCACGATACTTGTTGATGTCTTTCTTCGCCAAGTAGTTCAATAAGCTACGGCGTTGGCCAACCATCTTGATTAGCGAGCGGGTGGAGGAGTAGTCTTTCTTGTTGTTGTTTTTCAAGTGCTCGGTGATGTGGGCAATGCGGTGCGTAAACATCGCAACTTGGGCCTCAACCGAACCGGTGTTGGTTTCAGAACCACCATATTCCTTGAAATACTCTTTCTTTGCGTCAGCGGTTAAAATGCTCATTTTTCAGCTTAATTTTTTTCTTTTCTGTCTTTATCAGTGCGCAAAGATAGTTTTTTTATTTCTGAAAGGGAAAATTTTTTTAGCCCATAGTTGTGCCCTTTTCTTTTTAACCCGACTTAGCCTTTACCTTATCGGGCCTTTGCTCTGGATGACAAATTTGGGGAGGCGGAGCATAATTCAGTATCTTTAACCATTAACCCAATCAACAATACCCAATGAATTTCCAAGGAACGGAACAATATGTGGCAACCAGGGAGTTGCAGGTGGCTGTAAACGCGGCCATAAAACTGCAAAAACCGCTTTTGGTGAAGGGCGAACCGGGCACGGGCAAAACCCTCTTGGCGCACGAAATAGCCAAGGCATTGGGCAAAAAGCTGATTACGTGGCACATTAAATCAACCACACAGGCGCAGCAAGGGCTGTATGAGTACGATGCCGTGAGCCGCCTGCGCGACAGCCAGTTGGGCAGCACGGGCGTGGAGGATATAGCCAACTATATTAAAAAGGGAAAACTGTGGGAGGCGTTCGATAGCGAGGAGCAAATGGTGCTGCTGATTGACGAAATAGACAAGGCGGATATCGAGTTCCCCAACGATTTGCTGCTGGAACTGGATAAAATGGAGTTCTATTGCTACGAGCTTCAACGTACCATCAAGGCCAAAACACGCCCCATTGTTATTATTACCAGCAACAACGAGAAGGAGCTGCCCGATGCTTTCCTGCGCCGCTGCCTGTTCCATTTCATTACCTTCCCCGATAAGGATACCATGCAGGAAATAGTGAAAGTACACTTCCCTGATTTGGCCGAAACCTTGGTGCTGCAATCGATGCGGCTGTTTTATGAGTTGCGGGAGGTACGCGGCATCAAAAAACGGCCCAGCACCAGCGAACTTATCGATTGGATACAGTTGCTGGTGGCCGAGGGCGCGGATGCTTCGGCCTTGGGCGATATTACCCTGCACAAAGACAAGCTGCCACACTTGGGTGCCCTGCTGAAAAACGAGCAGGACGTGGAACTGCTGCAAAAGCCGCAACGCAGTTTTAGGTACTAGGCAGTGCCGCTATTGCTCCACTTTTTTATAGTGCATTACGTGGTAGGGCAAATCGTGCGGCAGGTATATGGTAAACGTGTTTTCGGTAATGTTGGTAATCTCGAACAAATCCGGCGAGTTGCCTTTTACGTAAACCTGAACGGTGGTGCCGTCCTTCAGCAATCCGTAAGTGCCCGTGTTGGTTTTGCCTTTGCTGGCTATGTTCAGCACTTTGTCGGGGCCGAAATCGAACGTGATGTTGTTGTCCCTGAACATTTGGTCGAAGCGCGCAAGCTTGTCTTGCTCGTCGGGGTGTGGGTTCGATGCTTCGTTGATGGTAAGCTTATCAAACACCCATCGGCCCAACAAAATATCCTCCTTGGTGGCGGGTTTGCAGCCCATACAGAGGCCGATAAATAGCAACATGCCACACAACAGGCTAGGTTTCATAACAAGGCGTTTTGCGGGCTAAAATAACATTTTATATGTTCCGCTCCGCAACTTCCTGTAGCGGTATGTTGTGCCTGATTATTGGGCGAGACAAGTATTTTCGCCACGCTATTGTTTAGCGGTGTTTGCGCAAAAGAACGTTATAGGGTTTTAATTCGGTATCTTTAAAACCAAATTGGCCGATACACCAACCCACCCCATGCTCGACATTACCTCCAACAAAGCCACCCGTTTGTTTTTGATATTGGGCGGCATTTTTATCACCAACGCTTTGGTGGCCGAATTTATAGGCGTAAAGATTTTTCAGTTGGAGGATACGCTGGGCTGGCAACGGGCCAGTATCCGTATTTTCGATTTCGATCTGTCGTTTCAGCTTACGGCTGGAGTATTGTTGTGGCCGGTGGTGTTTCTGCTTACCGATGTCATCAACGAGTATTATGGCAAAAAGGGCGTGCGGCTGCTTTCGTTTTTAACGGCAGGGCTCATAGCTTATTCGTTCCTGATGATTACCATGGCCATCAACGTATCGCCCGCCGATTGGTGGGTGGGCAGCATGCAAGCCAAGGGGGTGGAGGATTATGGTTTGGCCTACAACACCGTTTTCGGGCAAGGGCTGTGGATTATCATCGGGTCGCTCACGGCGTTCCTCGTGGGGCAGATATTGGATGTGTTCGTGTTTCACCAACTCAAGCGCGCCACGGGCGAGAAGTACATTTGGCTGCGCTCCACGGGCAGCACGCTGGTATCGCAACTGGTGGATAGTTACGTGGTGTTGTTTATCGCTTTTTATATAGGTGCGGACTGGACCATGCAGCAAGTGCTGGCCGTTTGCACCGTAAACTATATCTACAAGCTCATCGTGGCCATTGGCCTTACACCCGCCATTTACCTGATGCACGGCATTATAGACCGTTTTCTTGGCGCGGACGTGGCCCATAAAATGAAACAGGAAGCCATGGAAAAGAGTGGGGGATTGATATAGCACGGATTGACCGTGGACGCATTACTCCACATACAACGCCAACCCTTTCAAATAAGCCCCTTCCGGGTGGAAGATGTTTACCGGGTGGTCGGCAGGCTGGGAGAGGTGGTGCATTACTCTAATGTTGCGGCCCGCCTCGATGGCGGCGGCCACGATGGTGTTGTAGAACAACTCCCTATCCACCACCTGCGAGCAAGAAAACGTGAACAGGATGCCGCCCGGTGCCAGTTTTTGCAGGCCCATCACGTTAAGCCGCTTGTAGCCCTGCACGGCGCGGTGGCGCGCCGAAAGGTGCTTGGCATAGGCGGGCGGATCGAGCACCATTACCTCGTATGGGGTCTCCACTTGTTTAAGGAACTGCATCACATCTTCGCAGTAGGCTTCGTGGTTGGCCTCCACGTGGTTGAGTACGGCGTTTTCCTTGGTCCAGCCGATGGCTTTGGCACTGCTATCCACGGAGTGTACCACCTTGGCACCCGCCTTTGCGGCATATACGGAAAACCCGCCCGAATAGCAGAAAGCGTTCAATACCCGCTTGCCCTGCACATACTTGCCCAACAGTTCCCTATTATCGCGCTGATCGAGGAAGAAGCCCGTTTTTTGGCCCGTTTGCCAGTTTACTTTAAACAGGTTGCCGTGCTCTTTTACCACTTCCTCGGGCAAGTTGCCTTTGATAAAACCCTCGTCGGGGTGGTTGGCCTCGGCAGGTTTTAGGTAGATGTTGCTTACGTTGGGCAACACCGTTTCAATGGCCGATGCAATGTCTTTGG
>CAYYZT010000155.1:0-340 GCA_964476015.1 uncultured Chitinophaga sp. | reverse complement strand
CGTGCTGCCATAAACGTCCACCACCAAGCCCGGCAGGCCGTCGCCTTCCCCGTGGATGAGGCGGAAACAATCGGTGCCCTCCGTGCCAGCAAGGCCGGCACGTTGGCGGTAGCTGTATGCCCGCTGTATACGGTCTTGCCAAAACCCGGCATCCAGCACCCGCTGTTCAAAGCTGATGATGCGTATCATGATGCTGCCATCGGTAAAATGCCCCGTGGCCAAATATTGGCCCTTGCCGCTGTACACTTCCGCCACGTCGCCGTCTTGCAGCTTTGGGTCGATATGGTGTACCGCACCGGAAAATATCCATGGGTGGCGGCGTTCCAAAGCTTGCTCTTTG
>CAYYZT010000154.1:7351-7602 GCA_964476015.1 uncultured Chitinophaga sp. | reverse complement strand
GTGGGCTTTAAAGGCGGGTGGATTATTACCCGCTACGTGCGCCAAACAGAAAAATACTATTACTACTAATGGGTATTGCGCGCCTGCTATATACCGTTGGGGTAGGTGCTTATCATACGGGCATCCGTGTTTCGGCGGCATTTAACCCCAAAGCCAAGCAGTGGGTAGATGGCCGAAAAAACTGGCCGGAGCAGCTAAAATCCATCCTCAATGGCAAACCCACCATTTGGGTGCATTGCGCCTCTCTGGGC
>CAYYZT010000154.1:0-7341 GCA_964476015.1 uncultured Chitinophaga sp. | reverse complement strand
GGGCAAACCCGTGATAGAAGCCTTGGAAAGGGATTATCCCGAAAAGCAGGTGGTGGTAAGCTTCTATTCCCCATCGGGTTTTGAGGTGGTAAAACGGAGGGAACCCAACAGGGCCATTATATACTTGCCCGCCGATAGCGAGTCGAACGCAAAGGCTTTTCTGCTGACACTCAACCCTGTTCTCGCCATATTTATCAAGTACGAGTTTTGGTACTACTATTTACGCCAGTTGCGAGACCATAGGGTGCCCACCTTGTTGGTTTCGGGTATTTTCCGCATCGAGCAGCCGTTTTTCAAGCCTTGGGGCCAGTTGCACCGCGAAATGTTGGAGTGTTTCTCCCACTTTTTCGTGCAGGATATGATTTCGGAATATCTGTTGAAAGACATCGGTTTCCACAATGTATCCGTTAGTGGCGATACACGTTTTGATAGGGTGGGGGCCATTCTTCAGCATCCAGTAACGTTGCCTGTAGTAAAGGCATTTAAAGCCGATGCGCCCGTGTTTGTTGCGGGCAGTACTTGGCCGGCCGATGAAAAAGTATTGCTACCTATGCTGCCAGAGTTGACGGGTAAGGGTTGGAAACTTATCATCGCCCCGCACAACATTAACGAGGCCAATGTGCAGCAATTGGTTAAGACTTTGGGTGATAAAGCGATACGCTACACCGAAGCCACGGAAACCAACGTTGAAAACAAGCAAGTACTAGTCATTGACAACGTGGGGCTTTTGGCGCATATCTATAAATATGGCGAACTGGCCTATATCGGCGGAGGGTTTGGCAAAGGCATCCACAATATTTTGGAAGCGGCGGCCAGCGGGCTGCCCGTTATATTTGGTCCAAATTATCATAAATTTAAGGAAGCCAAGGATTTAACCGTAGATGGCGGAGCTTTTGTTATAAGGTCGCCCGAAGAGATGAAACAAGTGTTGGCAGCCTTAATGCAGGATGAGTTCTACTTGCACGCCGCCGAAGCTTCTGCCCAATATGTGCAGGATAATATGGGTGCTACCGAAAAGGTAATGGAGTGGGTTAAAGAGCACTCTAGAGTTAAAAGTTAAACACTAAGGGCACAAAGGTTTCACCAAGAGCGCAAAGCACCCTTGTGTACTTAGTGGTTTTCCTTAGTGTTCTTTGTGTTTAAGTTATTTCTGCTCAACCCGAATCCGCCGCAAATCCAACAGGTTCATGGCATTGGGCTCCAAGCCCGTTACGCCCTTGCGTACAAAGCGTAGCACCTCGTCGTAGTATAATGGTACAATAGGCGCTTGCTCGATAATAATACGGTCCATTGCTTGGTAGAGCGCGAAGCGTTGGGCTTGGTCGTTTTCTTTTAGCGAAGCAGTATACAGGCTATCGAACTGTGCATTTTTGAAACGGGTATAGTTGGGCGGGGCCGTCATGCCGCCGTAGAACACGGAGAGAAAGCTCTCCGCATCGGGGTAGTCCGCTATCCACGAGCCGCGGAAGAACGTGGCGTTGCCCTTCAGCATCTGGTCTCGCAACAGCGATGGCTGTAAAATATCCACCTCTATGCGCAAGCCTATTTCACCCAGTTGCTTTTGTAAGTATTCGGCAATGTCTTTGTAAGTTGGGTTGGTTTGCAGTTTGATGGCTGGCAACCCTTTTCCACCCGGATAGCCCGCCTCTGCCAGCAACTGTTTGGTTTTGGATGGGTCAAAAGTATAGCCCGGTGTAGCTTTCTCGTCGAAAGACGGCAGGCCGTAGGGCACAAACCCTGCATTGGCGGGGTGGCCCACATTGTTGCGCAGGTATTGCAGCATTTCTTGCCTATCGAAGCCATAGTTGATGGCCTGTCGCACTTTAGGGTTCAGCAAGGCTTTATTGGCCGCCGGGTTGTTCTCGTCCAGCAAAAAGCCCAAGTATTCGCTGTTGAGAAACGGAATTTTGTACAACGTCATCTTGCCCTCGTGCTCGGGGCGCAGTTTGCCGTCGGTGGCCAACAGCTCGTTTACGGTAGTGGCATCCACGCTACTGATAAAGTCTAAGCCACCTTGGTTAAACTCCAGATACTCAGAGTATTTATTCTGGATAAAGAATACCTGTACCTCATCCACATACGGCAATTGTTCGGTGCCTTCCGTTTCAAAATAGTCGGGGTTTTTGGCCATCAGCAGCTTGTTCCCTTCGTCCCAAAAAGCAAGCTGAAACGGCCCCGTGCCCACAGGATTCTTGCGGAACTCCTTGCCATAACGTGCCACGGCTTCCTCGGGCACAATGTAAGTGTACTGCAACGTAAGCAGGCTTAGCATCGGGCCGAAAGGTTCTTTCAGCCGGAGGATGAACGTGGTGTCGTTGGCCGCTTCAAAAGGATTGCTTTCCGCTACCCGACCGTTGAATATCCAAGCCCCAGGCGAGGCGGTGTTTGGATCAATAAGCCGAGCGAAAGAGTATGCGACATCTTTTGCGGTAAAATGTCTTTCTTTTTGCTTAAAAAGCTCGTTTTGATGGAAATATACGTCGTTGCGTAAGGTAAAGGTGTAGGTCAATCCGTCTTCGCTGATGGTCCAGCTTTTGGCGAGGGAAGGTTGTAGAATGAGGTCTTTATCGAACTGTACGAGGCCGTTGAACAGGGCGTTCACCATCCAAATGTTCGACTGGTCTCGCGCAAAGGCCGGGTCGAGCGACGTTACCCCGCTAGTGAGGTTAAAGCGGAAGATGTTGGTTGTTTCTTTGGATTTGCTGCCATTGCATGCGGCAAGTGTTACGATTATTAACCACAAAGCGCACAAAGAAATAATGCTAAGAGCACTAAGCCCGCTTTGTGTCCTTTGTGATTTGCCTTTGTGTTCTTCGTGTTTAAACATACATGCCAGAAGTTTAAAACGCTTTAAAGCCCTCTATTTGCCCGCGCAGCATTTTCAGCGTGCCCTCTTTATAAAAGCGACCGTTCTCATCCAGTTCGCCGTTTATTTGCGCCAGCGGCTGCCGTAGGTGGAATACGTTTATCTTCATGTGCAGCAAGATTCCGCTCAGGTGTTCCAGCCCGCGCAGGTTGCCGCCGCGGCCATCGGCGATGCCCACGAGGCATACTTTCTTATGGTTCCAGTAGTTTTTTACGTCCGTGGCATCTATAAACAGCTTCGTGATGCCCGCAAAGCCCCCATTGTATTCCGGCACCACTATTACGAACTTGTCCGCGCTCAGGTATTCTTCCTGGATCCGTTGCAGCAGCGGCGATTGCTCGTCGTACATCGTCATATCGATGAGCAACTGCCCGTTGAGCACTTCCAACGAGAGTAGTTTGGCCTCGATGCCCGCTTCGCGCATCAGTTCTTGGTAGTGCTTGGCTGCCTTCAGCGTATTGCTGCCGGGGCGGTTGGTAGAGGCAATGATGGTGTATTTCATGGTCGACGGTCGATGGTCCACAGTCCACGGTAAAAAGCTCCATGGATGATTTGGTGCAAAGGTATAGATTGGAACGGGTTGTGGGGGAGGGGAGATGTTATGGGGATGTGGATAACACAGTTAAGTGGATTAATGGAAGGTGAAGAATTATGGGGAAATAAGTAACTGATGATGTACCGTCTTTTTTAATCCAAATATTTGAGATCTACTTGTAACTGAAATATAATCTAGGCTATGTGAAAAAAGCATGCTATCCACTTTTGAAAGATCTATTGCAAATGATCCGTACTGTGGATGAATTGTATCATAAAACTGGAAAAGAGCGAAGTCAATTTTTGGGAGAAGAATGTATCCAGACCTTTGGATGGAACCTCGCACTGTATCAGTTTGAGAATAAAACTCTTTATCCGTTCTTATTTTTGCTTCGCCCGCTAGCTCACTAACTACCAGCATATGAAGAAAGCCGGTTAAAAGGCATGTGCAAAGCATTAACATAATATTTCCCCAATTGACTAGTTTAGTTAAAATGTTGCTTATTATAAATACCAATACGCCTACAAGTGCTACTAAATAGAATGAAAAATTTAAGTTAGAGAATGAGCCATTAGCTAAGTGTGCAACCAAGAATACGCAGCAGAAATAAAAAATTGGTAGCCAAAATTTGAATATTATGCCCGTTATTCTTTGTTCAAAATTTGAAATTCTTTCTGCTATTTCTTTTTCTATTGAAATTCCTTGTAGGCCTTTTAAGTAAAGGGATAATAAGGAAAGTAAAGCAATACTAAAAATAGCACCATGTATAATTCCTAAGCATAGTAATAAATGGTGAGTTGGATATGCGGAAGATAAATTGATAATAAACTGTAAAAGTATATACCAGAAGCCGCTTGCTGTGGTAGCGACAGTTATTATTATACCTAAATCTATATTGTTACGTGCCATTACTACTTCTCTCAGTCAATAGAAGTTTGAAAATTCTATACTAATATAAAAAACATTAATCATGAAACTTGTTCCCGGCATCAACCACCTCGAAATCTGGGTAAAAGACATACCCGAAACCATGGCGTTCTTTGCACCGATCATGGATATTATCGGCTGGAGGGTGCTTAACAAACAAGCCTATAGTGTCGACTATATGGAGATTTACTTTATGCAAAGCGATGCCCCGTTGGCACCCACTTTAGGCGTTCGGCATATTTGTTTGCAAGCTACCACAAAGGAACAGGTAGACCAGGTGGAGGCCTATCTATCCAACATTGGGGCAGACATCATCCGCGGACCCATCGGGATGACCTATTCCAAAGGTTACTACACCGTCGATTTTCGCGACCCCAACGGGTTGGTTTATGAAGTGGCGCATACGCCAGGGATGGCGATGTAAGGGACCTATTCAAACAATTCCCAGATTAGTAGAATAAGGCCAAGAATAATAGCCATTAGCGGTATTTGTTTCTGTTCTAAGCCATTTTTTTCTTTAACCCATTTCGAGAGATGATAAATAGGCAAGAATATGGCATGCAACGCAAGTTGCAACAACAAAAGACCGCTCACGAACCATAGTATTTGAATGAAAAACAATACTATGGTTGAGCTAAGGCTAAGCGATGATGAGAAGATGTATAGTGGGCTTGTGTAATACAAAAATGGACTCGAGTTTTTCACATCACTTACCCAATAATTGACCTTCTGTTCCAAGGCTGGGTAAAACATATCGGTAGAAAAAGAGGGGGGTTATAAAGCCTAAAGGTGTTTGTTTTAATTGTTGAATGGTCCAATCTAAGGGATAGAGCGCATAGCCCACATTGTTTTCCCCAATACTATCCGATAAAAAGGCAAAGCCGTATAGCAAGGCGTAATATACTATAGGAAGTAGCAATAACGATAGATAAATACGTCCTCTTGCTAAAATGGACCACATACCCACGGTCACAAACAAATCAACCACTATAAATAAGGGGGACAAAATAATTCCAGCAGTTGCAATGGGATAATTTACCATCAACCAAATGCAAGAGACAGCAATCATATAAAGTGCCGCTTTTTTTAGGATGTTTTTTATTGCCAAAGATTCGTGTACCCAAGCCTCAATTTTATCCCTTCTTGCAAGCGGCAAAAGTTCTACTACGATGATTGCTGCTGACTGCGCGATTATTAGTTTCTTGAGAAGCATTAGTCAAATTTATGTGAAAATTATTTAAAATAATTTGATTTTTTGCCTTTTCTCTCTATCCTCTCTTAAGCCTCCTCGCTTAAGAGGCAAACCGCCACAAGCCTCTGGGCTGGCACATAACATCGTTTCGGATCATGGCCCATCGGCGGTAGTCCATTTTTGTTCATATCGTGTTTATAAATTCACCTTTTCCACAAAGGCAATTCCCCTAATTTCCGTATCTTTACGCCTGCTCCAAAAACGACGGGGTGCCGTCGGAATGTCAATAAAACAAGGGGTTTTACGATGGGAAGGATTTTAGCGATAGCAAACCAGAAAGGTGGGGTAGGAAAAACCACGTCGGCCATTAACCTGGCCGCCAGCCTTGCCGTATTGGAATACAAAACCCTGCTGGTGGATGCCGACCCGCAGGCAAACAGCACCTCCGGCGTGGGCATCGACCCGAAGAACGTGCGCGCCAGCCTCTACGATTGCCTGGTGAACGAAACCCGCGCCAGCGACTTGGTGCTGGAAACCGAAATGCCCAACCTGTGGCTGCTGCCCTCGCACTTGGATTTGGTGGGTGCCGAGATAGAGCTCATCAACCACCCCAACCGTGAGCGCATCATGAAGGGCGTGTTGGAAGAGGTGAAAGAAGCGTACGATTACATTGTTATCGATTGCTCGCCGTCGTTGGGCCTCGTTACCGTTAATGCACTTACCGCGGCCAGTTCGGTGTTGGTGCCGGTGCAGTGCGAGTACTTTGCCTTGGAGGGCTTGGGCAAGTTGCTCAATACCATCAAAATAGTGCAGAGCCGCCTGAACAACGACCTTGAAATCGACGGCATCCTGCTCACCATGTACGATACGCGCCTGCGCCTGAGCAACCAAGTGGCCACGGAGGTGAAACGCCACTTCGACGAGCTGGTGTACGAAACCATCATACACCGCAATACCAAGCTGGGCGAGGCCCCCAGTGCCGGAAAGCCTGCCATATTATATGATGCGGACAGCTCCGGCAGCATCAACTATATGAACCTTGCCCGCGAGGTGGTGCAAAAGCACGACAATACTTGGGTAAAGACCGCTGATAAAATTTTGGACTTCGAGGAATGAGCGCAAAGAAAGAAGATTTAGGAAAAGGCATCCGCGCCTTGCTGGGTGGCATCAATGATGACATGAAGGCCAATCCGGCCGTGGCCGCAGAGCTGCGCGACAAAGTGAGCAACACCACCGTACCGCTCGACCAGATTGAGGTAAACCCTTTCCAGCCAAGGGCGGAGTTTGACCCGGATGCTTTGGCCGAACTGGCCGAAAGCATTAAGAACCATGGGGTGATACAACCTATTACGGTGCGTTCGCTGGGCAACAAAAAATACCAGTTGATCAGTGGCGAACGTCGCCTTCGGGCCAGCAAAATGGCGGGGCTGAAAGAGGTGCCCGTGTACCTGCGCAAGGCCGACGACCAGGAGATGTTGGAAATAGCCCTGATAGAGAACATCCAGCGCGAAGACCTGAACGCCATCGAAATCTCCATCAACTACAAACGCCTGATGGACGAATGCGCCCTTACGCAGGAGGATTTGAGCAAACGTCTCGGCAAAAACCGCACTACCGTTACCAACTACTTGCGCCTGCTGCGCCTGCCGCCGGAAATACAGAGCGGCATTAAAAACCGCGATGTAACTATGGGCCACGCCCGTGCGCTTATTACCATCGAGCAGCCGGAAATACAATTGGCCATTTATCAAGAGGCAGTAAAGAAGGGCCTATCCGTTCGCCAAGTGGTTTGCTGCTTTTTGGCCAGCTCTTCCACTTGGC
>CAYYZT010000153.1:0-7657 GCA_964476015.1 uncultured Chitinophaga sp. | reverse complement strand
ACAATATTTACATCTCCGGTTGGGGCGGGCAGGTGAACACGGGTTTCCGTGCGGATGGCACGTTGGGCGTTACCACGGGCATGCCCGTAACCGCGGATGCCTACCAGCCCGTAACCGACGGCAGCGACTTCTATTTTATGGTGTTGGCCAAAGATGCCGATAGTTTGGTGTACGCCACTTTCTTTGGGGGCAATGGGGTTAATGGCGAGCACGTGGATGGCGGCACCAGTCGCTTCGACGAGAGCGGCATTATTTACCAAGCCGTTTGTGCGGCCTGTGGCGGCACTAGCATCTTCCCCACCACGCCGGGCGCATGGGCTCCCGTGAGCGGGGAAAACAGACCGGGCGGCAACTGCAATTTGGGAGTAATCAAGTTTGAGTTTGAACTGGCAAAAGTGGAAGTGGATGTGCTGCTTAGCCCTTCGGATAGGGGGTGTGTGCCGTTTACCGTAAACTTTACGGGGGATGTGCTGAACGCCAAAGCATTCTTTTGGAATTTTGGCAACGGCGATACCAGCTACCTACAAAACCCCAGCGTAACCTATAGGGATACGGGCACTTACCAAGTAATGTTTATTGGGATAGATAGCACCACGTGCAGCGGCATCACGCTACGGGATACGGCCTATACCACCATTGTGGTGGGCGATGATTCCATTGTTTCGGCCTTTACCACTACCGTATTGAGCGATTGCGAAACGTACCGCATACAGTTGAACAACCATACCGTAAACAACTCCACGGGGCCGGTAATCTATTCTTGGAATTTTGGTGATGGCACCGGCTCTACGGATGTAAACCCCATCCATACCTACCCAGGGCCGGGCACTTATGTCATTACGCTTCAGGCCGCCAACTCAAATGCCTGCGACCCGTTGGACATTGCCCGAGATACGGTAACGTTCCTGCCCGCGCAAACGCTGGATTTCTTGCCTTCTGATACCACGGGCTGCGTACCGCTAACGGTAACGTTTGCCAATAACAGTTCCAGTACGCAGCCGCAAACGCTTACGTGGCGGTTTGGCGATGGTACCCAAGCCGTAACCACTGTGCCCGGACAGGATACCAGCCATTTGTACAGCACGGTTGGCGTTTACAACGTAACGGTAACAGCATCCTCGCCGGGAACGTGTAACCCATTGATAGTGGACTCCGTAAGTATCTCCGTGGCACCGCGCGACCCGGTAACTGCGGGTTTTACCGTGGCCATTTTGGATAGCTGCGACTATACCATCCGCATTACCGACAACAGTGCAGGGGCTATGTTCCGCACGTATTATTTCGACGACGGAAACACTGCCACCGTACCCGGCCCCACGCACCAATATACCGCGCCGGGCACTTATACCATCACCCAAATAGTAAATAACGGCGTTTGCAGCAATAGCGATACGGCCCGCTTTACGGTACGTTTCCTGCCGCGCCTTACCGCAGCCTTTGCCGCGCCCCTTACGGGTTGCCTGCCCTTTGCTGCCACTTTTGCCAATATCACCATCGGTAGCAACCAAACGAGTTACCATTGGAATTTTGGCGATGGCGATACCTCTATCCAACCCGCACCTACGCATACCTATACCACCACGGGCACTTTCGATGTGGTGCTGGTAGCCACCGACCCCGGCTCGTGCAACGGCACGGATACCGCCCGCGCCACCGTAACGGTTATTGACGACAGTATTTTTGTGGGCTTTACCTACAACATTGTGAGCCGTAGTTGCGATTCGCTGGTGGTGCAGTTTACCAATACCAGCACCAACGCAGCTACCTACTTTTGGGATTTTGGCGACGGCACTACCAGTACGTTGCCCTCGCCGCGCCATGCCTACACCGTGGCGGATACGTTTGAGGTAACTTTTACCGCCGCCAACCCCAACGTATGCAACCGCCCCGATACGTTGCAGGAGACGTTTATACTGGAACCGCGCGTTACCGCCCTGTTCGACCCTACCAACGGCTGCGTGCCCTATACCTACCAAGTGCTCAACCAAGGGCAGCACGTGGCCAATAGCTATTGGCAATTGAGTACCGGCGAAACTTCCACGGATGTGAACCCGGTGTTCGATTTCGACTCCATTGGCACCTTTACGTTGCGGCTCACCAACTACAACCCCGAGACTTGCAACGACAGTGCCTCGTTTACGGGTACTTTTAATGTATTTACCCCACCCAATGCTTATTTCGAGACGGATACCTCGGCCTACCAGATATTCTTCCCGATAGCGTTTGATAACCAGAGCACGTTCCCCGCTTTTTATAGCTGGGATTTTGATGACGGCGACTCGTCCGCCCAACGGTATCCGTTCCATGAATATCGCGATACGGGTTTTTATGAGCCCTGCTTAACGGTGCTCGACCAAAACCTTTGTACCGCCACGTATTGCAAGGAGCTGGAAATCTATTTTGTCGGCATTGTGGATGTGCCTAACGCCTTTAGTCCGAACGGCGACGGTAGCAACGATATTTTGTACGTGCGGGGCTATGGGGTTACGGAAATGGAGTTTAGGGTGTTTAACCGCTGGGGCGAGTTGGTGTTTGAGTCCAATAGCCTTGATGTGGGCTGGGACGGCACCTACAAGAGCAAGAACCAGGAAATGGAGGTGTATATATACACACTGAAAGCCCGCTTTTTGGACGGCACGGAAACTGGTATTCGCAAAGGCAACGTAACCCTGTTAAGATAAGGCCATGAAACACACAGCAACCATAGTACTCTTGCTGCTGGCCTTTATCGGGGCTAAGGCGCAGGATATCCATTTTTCCCAATTCTATGCCACGCCACTCACCATCAACCCTGCCGAAACGGGCAATTTTATCGAGGACTATAGAGTAGGGGGCAACTTTAAAAACCAGTGGCCGTGGGGGCAGCAGAACAAGCGTTTCTCCTACCGCACCTTCTCGCTGTACAGCGATTTCTCGCTCTTCCACAACCGCCTGCCGGGCAAGGACTGGATGGGCGCGGGCATTGTGATGTTGCAGGATTTTGCGGGCGATGGAAACCTGTCCATTACCAAAGTATATGGCTCTATGGCCTATCACAAAACGTTGGGCAGGGAGGCTAAATATTATCTGTCGTTGGGCGTAAATGCTGGTTTTGTGCAGAAACGCATCAACTACGATGCCCTTTTCTTCGATACCCAATGGAACGACCTCGTTTTCGACCGCGATGCCCCTACGGGCGAGCCGGGCAACGCCAACTGGAAAACGCTGTACTTTGATATGGCGGCGGGCATCAACTTTAGCATGGCTCCCACCAAAAACCTGCGCTTCTCCGTAGGTACGGCCCTCATGCACCTTAACAGGCCCAAAGAAACCTTCTATGCCGATAGCGACAACCGTTTGGGCATACGCCCGGCCGTTACGGCATTGGGCAATATCCGCTTCAGCAACAAATGGCACATTGAGCCGGGATATTTCTTTATGTTCCAAAAGCGGGCCTCACAGCACATTGTCAATCTTTTGGCGGGCTACAGCGTGCCGTTCAATGCTCGCACCAGCCACCACACCATTTATTTCGGCACTTCCTACCGCGTAAAAGATGCCCTGATACCCGTGGTGGGCTATCGCTACAAATCGGTAAAGGTGCTGATGAACTACGACGTAAACCTCTCCCAGCTTACTCAAGCCAGCAATGCCGTGGGCGGCTTCGAGATATCGGTGGTACACACGGGCTTCTTCCCCAATAGCACCGGCAACAGGGCCGTGCCGTGCCCGAGGCTGTGAGGGGTTGGTTGCGAGTTACGGGTTACGGGTTGCGGGTTGGCTCGATGTTTCAACCCAAGTCGTGAACCTTATTTTCCAAAGAAATCAGTCATGAGGAATCAGGCAAATCTTTCCTGTTTAATTTATAACCCGTAACTCGTAATACGTAACTTTAACGCTTAAGTAGCTTTTGCAAGGTGAAGCTCCAGAGCTAAGTGCGTAGCGCAATACAATTTTTAACTCGTAACCCGCAACCCGCAACCCGTAACTTTTTTGCCCAAAAGGTTTAAATTTGCGGTATTCGTTAAAGATACCGCACTATGGGAAGAGCGTTTGAATACCGCAAGGCGCGCAAAGAGAAGCGCTGGGGCCAAATGGCCAAGACTTTTACCAAAATTGGCCGTGAAATTGCCATTGCCGTAAAAGAAGCCGGCCCCGACCCGGCCAGCAACGTGCGCTTGCGCACGGCCATGCAAAACGCCCGCGGTGCCAACATGCCGAAGGACAACGTGGAATCGGCCATCAAACGCGCCAGCGAGAAGGATAACAAGAATTTCGACGAGATTGTGTACGAGGGCTACGGCCCACACGGTGTGCCTATTATGGTGGAGACGGCTACCGACAACCCCGTGCGCACCGTGGCCAACCTGCGCGTATATTTTAGCCGCAATGGCGGCTCGTTGGGCACCAGCGGCTCGGTGGAGTTTATGTTTAGCCGCAAGGGGGTGTTCCGCATTCCGGCGGAGGGCGTGGACTTGGAAGAACTGGAGCTTGATTTGATCGATTTCGGTGCCGAGGACATCCAAGCGCACGACGACGAGATAGAAATCTACACCGCCTATACCGATTTCGGCAAGATGCAGAAGGGTTTGGAAGAGAAAGGCATCAGCGTTACCAACGCCAGCCTGCAACGCATCCCCATGAGCACCAAGGAGCTTACCGACGAGCAAGCCGAAGAGGTAATGGCCTTAATAGACAAGCTGGAAGAAGACGACGACGTACAGGCCGTGTTCCATAATATTGCTTGATAAAGTTCTCTTAGGGACCAAGCCGTCATGGTTCGACTACGCTCACCATGACACGACCTTCATTCCTCTTGCTTATAAATTAAGATTATAAGCTGGATAGCTGTTTTCGTATTCATCATACGTATTGCCGTTGGTGTCATGGTGAGCGTAGTCGAACCATGACGGCATAATGCTAGGTTGTGGCCCACCCAAGAGAAGTATAACCTCAACTATTCTCAAAAAAAACGCTTCACCACCTTCAAGCGGTGGGTATATTTCTTTTTGTCTTTGTTGTAGATGCCATAATGGTCGAGCATATCGATGCGCACGCGGCCCGCTGCGTGGATGATTTTGCCATCGTTCAGCACAATGCCTACGTGCGTAATACGTCCTTCGTCGTTCTCGAAAAATGCCAAATCGCCCTCGTGCGCCTGCGCCACGAAATCGATTAGCTGCCCGCCCTCGGCCTGTTGGTACGCATCGCGGGGGATAGGGATGCAGAGCAGTTTATACACCACCTGCGTAAACCCGCTGCAATCGATGCCGAAGAGGCTGCGGCCGCCCCACAAATAAGGGGCGTTGAGAAAACGGAAGGCCACCTTTTCGATAAACTTCTCCACCTGCGCGCGGTCGTGGTTGGGCTGGATGGCTTGGCCGTTGTACACGAATTTCTCCTTGCCGATGCGGAAGTTCATGCCGTCGTACCCAGGCAGGCTGCTGCCGATAAGGATGGGCACGTGCCGTTCGGGGCTGATGGCCGATTGCATTACATCCAACGCCACGGGCACGAACTTGCTGTTCATTTGGTCGAACTGCTCCTTGGGCAGCGGCTGGAACTGTTTTTCGTCAATCCAGCCCTCATAGTGGTCGTAAGCGGCCTCTATCTTCACCCAGCTACGCTCGCGCAAAATGATGGTAAACGTTTCGCCAAACAGCAGTTGGCTCACCATCTCGCTCTTGTCGCTCGGCTCTGCCCTCACGGGCACCACGCTTAGGTCGCAAATACCGTATTCCATGGTTGGTTATTGGTTGACTGGTTACTGGTTGATTGGTTATTGGTAAGACTAATAACTAGTAACCAATAACTAATAACCGATTCTCAAGGTAAAGTTATCCATATACCTTACGGGCCGCTTCGTGCGTTATTAACGTATTGTGGACTATCCGCAAGCCCCGTATCAAACCAAAATTTATCATTAACAAGCAGCCCATGCACGGGTTGGTTCAGTTTTCTTAATTTTGTTGGCCTATATGATGGATTTGTTCAAGCGGTTCGGGGTGATGATGTTGCTGGCAGTGCTGGCGGGCACCGCCGTGCGCGGCCAAATAGTGCTGAACGAGGTTTATATCAACCCGCCGCAAGACGCTACCAACCCATTGTATCAATCCCTAGTGGATTGCAACCAAGCTAATTTTGGCTACGAGTGGGTGGAGATATACAATAGCAGCCGCTGCGACACCATTGATATTGGCTGTTACGTGCTGGCCAGCCATACGGGCACCAACAATTACGGTTCGTTTACTTTTCCGGCGGGTACCATTTTGCCGCCCTTGGCCAACTTGGTGGTGGGCGGCCCTAACGTGGGCGGTGCGGACATTAACCTAGCTACCTACTGCGGCACGGGCAACCTCTGCACCTCTGGCAACTGGAATTTGGACAATGGCTACGGTTGGCTGGCGATTTATTTGGCCGACGGCACCGTGAGCGATGCCGTGTACTGGACCCTGAACAGCGGCGAACCCAATGCCCGTACCACACAAGCGGCCTACGATGGGCTGCCTTGCCGCCCCACCACGGGCGATTGCACCTTCCCCAACCCGTTTAAGGCGGCCGACCAGATGAGTGCCTCGCTGGAAATAAACTATGCCGGCCGTTTCCCCGGCCCCGGCCTTACCGTGTACCGCACGCAAGATGGTACCGGCAACTGGCAAACGGCAGGCACGCCTACTTTTGGCGCGTGCAACGGCCCTTGCAATCCGGGAACGGATTTGTTGGTGGTGTTCGATAGCGTGGCACCGGAGCGTTGCCGCGCGGCCGATGGGTTTATCTCTGTTTTCACGTCCGGCGGCACTGGGCCGTACGAGTATATTTGGAACAACGACATCCGCGACCCGGAACTGGATGAACTGGAAGCTGGCCAATACGACCTGACCGTAACAGATGACGAGGGTTGCCGCTTTGTAATAGACACGCTGCTGCCCAACATCGGCGAGCCGGTGGTGCTTTCCATCGACCCAGGCAATGTAACTATTTTCAACGGCGAGCAGATACAGCTTACCGCCGTAAGTCCCAACCCGATAATTTCCTATTTCTGGAACCCGATAACGGGCCTCTCCTGCGGCAGTTGTGCCAACCCAAGGGCCGAACCCAGAACCAGCACTACCTACACGCTCGAAGTGGTGGATTTGGATGGCTGCCGGGGCGATACGTTTATTGTGGTAACGGTGGTGAAGGACGAAAACTCGGTGTTTGTGCCCACGGCCTTTTCGCCCGATGGGGATGGGAAGAATGATGTGCTGTACCTACGCAGCCCAAGGGTGGCGGGGCTGGAGTTCCGTATTTTCGACCGTTGGGGGCAGGAGGTGTTTTTTACCGACGACCAAACCCGTGGCTGGGATGGCACCGATAAAAGCGGCAAGCCCGTAAACGTGGGCGTATATGTGTATTTTGCCGTGGTAAAATTTGATAACGATAAGGAACGCACTATTAAGGGCAATGTAACCCTGTTGAGATGAGGATAGGAAAACTTGGATGGATAGCTGTTTTGATGTTTTCGGCCACGATGCTGAGAGCACAGGATCCGCAATTTTCCCAGTTCAACTCCGCACCCATGTTGCTCAACCCGGCATTGACGGGCTTTTTTGATGGCGATTATCGCCTTACGGCCAATTTCCGCAGCCAATGGGGCAGTTTTACCAATACCTATCGCACGGCGGCGGCTTCGGCGGAA
>CAYYZT010000152.1:1246-7682 GCA_964476015.1 uncultured Chitinophaga sp. | reverse complement strand
CGCAGCCGGGCCAGACGTTGCGTCTTTTGGGCAGCTTGCCCAAAATGTTTACGCCAGTGCCTGCGGCACCCGTAGCACCCGTGGCACCGGTTGCGCCCGTGGGTCCAGCAGGGCCTGCCACGCCTACCCCAGTTGGGCCGATTGGGCCAGTAGGGCCGGCAACACCCACCCCGGTAGCACCAGTGGCACCAGCAGGGCCTTGTATATTGCCCGCGTTTACCCAAGTATTGTTGGTAGCATCCCATACATAGAGGTCGCCGCCAATCAAATAAGCATCGCCGCTATTGCCCGTGGTAGGCAAGCTGCCCACGTTGGGCACACTGCCAATAATATTTATACCCGTACCGGCAGGGCCTGTGGCACCGGTAGCTCCCGTTGCGCCCGTGGCACCCACAAGGCCATCAGCACCCGTGGCACCAGTTGCGCCAGTTAAGCCTTGCGGGCCAGTGGGGCCGGTAGGGCCGTCAGCACCCGTAGTGCCCTGTGCGCCCGCAGGGCCAGTGGGGCCCACGCTTCCCAGCGTGCTTAGGTCCACATTGCCGCCGCCACCGCTCAAGGTAAGCGTGGTGCCGGTAAGGGTAAGGTCTTGCAATTCGTTGGTAGGGTCGTTGTCCAGCAGGGTAACGGGCACCCATGCGCTGCCGTTCCAGCTAAGCACTTGGCCGTTGCTGGCACCCGTAACGTTGAGGCCATCTACCTGGCTGATGGAAATGCTGCCCACCACCTTGCCGGCATACAGTGCGTAAGGCACCGAAACCAGTTGCGTGGTGCTAAACTCCACAAAGTTGATGGCATCGTCGGCCAGTTCTATCTTTATAAAATGGTCGCCGCTGCCCCAGTTGATGTTGGCAAACTGTGTTTGCGCGCCGCCCGTGCGGGTGCCTTGGCCTATTTTAAGCGTAAAAAGGCCATAGGCATTAGTGCTCACGGCATGGGTCTCCGTCCACTCCACGGTGCCCGTGGCCGAACCCGAAACGATGGAGAGGCGCACCGTGCTCGATTCGTTGGCAAGGAGGGTACCGTTTGCATGTCGCGCCACGGCTTGGTAGTTAATTACTTGGGGCACCTGCGCCAACATCATCATCGGCAGGCAAAGGGCCATCAACAGCAGCAAAAATCTTCCCTGTTTCATTTGGGGGATGGTTATTGGTTATTAGTTACTTGTTATTGGTTATTGGTTACTGGTTATTAGTATCATTCCTATGTCCTGTAAAACCATGGTCCATCGTCCGTGGTCCATCGTCCCTATTTCACCCTCACTACCCTCAGTTCGTACATGCCGCCGCCCTTTCCGTTGCCCAGCAGGTGCGATTCCACGTTCCACATCGGGGCGGCCCATATCTGTTTCTCTTTCAGCGTATCCGGCCCGTTGTAGGTGGTGCGCATACCGTAGCCGCCCTCGCTGTAGCTCAAACTCACGAAACACCACTCCTCCCCTGCCGGAACCGTAACGCTGCCGCCCGTCATTACCGAGAAGCGAAGCGTATCGCCCACGGCCTTTTGTGCCGCGGCCTCGCTGGCCAACAGCAACGCCGTAAATAACGCTATGGCATGGAAAGTTCTAGGTAGCATTAGCCCAGCGGATTTTATTGGCCTCTTTCGGGAAATCGTTGCAAGTTAATCAAACCTCCCCTCGAATCGGCATGCAAAAGTGGGTTTATTTTGAAGGGTAAATTACATTTCTGAGGGGGATTTGGAAAACAAAATTTGTTTAAGCTTTCTATTTAAAAGCGAAGAATAATTTTCCCTCACACTACCTCAATTATACCTCAAATTGCGGCATTTTACCGCAAAATTGCGACATAATAGCTCAAAAATACCGCAAAAAATGTCTCAAAATGCCGCAATGGCTCAAGCGGGGAGCAAACTCCACGCCTCGGGTTTGCCATCGAAGTATGCCTTCGCCCGGCCCCATACCTGTTCAAACAGTTCCGATTGGCGGTAGCGTTCCAATGCCTCTTCATCTTCCCATTCACTATATGTAAAAAACACGTTTTCAAGCCTACTATCCCTATATAGCACCAATTTCTGGCACCCTTCGAAGCCCTCAATACGGTCTTTTGCCCCGTTGAAAACCCCAATAAAATCGTCCACGCTATCGGGCTTAAAGGTCAGTTTCACGATTCTAGTTATCATATAAAATCAATTAGTATTTGATCGCCAAAGCCCAACCCCAAAAGGCTGGCCGCCGGCCCCCCGTTCATCGCTATTTCCAAATAGCCAGAACCGTTGAAAATACAGAGTTTTTCGCCCGGCGGCACCTCGTAGTAGAAGCGGCTAATCTCCTGTATCCGCTCCCTGCGGAACTGGATAACGAACGCCCGCCCGTTTCTGGTCCCCTCAAACAATTCCCGAGTGATGTTCGTTACCACATTCTTATGACTATCAACGTATTGCACCGCCCCTTTGATGCTGGCTGGCTGCACTTGCGGCCTTAGGGCGGTGCTGCGGCGTATCTCCTGCACCGGGCGGCCCAGCTCCCGTAGCGGCTTGCCCGAAACGAGGTGGGCACACAATTTGGCATACAATTCGCTACCAGAAAGCTTGCCGGAGCGGTGCTCTTGGGCCAGCGAAGGCTCAAAGGCCAGTTCCGGCTCGGTATCGAAAACGAGGCTGAACAAGCCCGTATCGGCCCCGAGAAAGAAGTGGTCGTGGTGCTGTATGGTAAGGAAACGGCTTTGTTCGTCGGCCTCGTCGTTCACGCTTACCAAGTGTATGGTGCCCTTGGGAAAGTGGCGGTAGGCACTGCGAAGCGTAAAGGCCGCCTCGGAAATGTTGCCCTGTGCTATGCCGTGGCTCACGTCCACCAAGTGTACGTCGCCGCAAGCCTTAAGTATCGCGCCTTTCAACGCCCCGGCGTAGAAATCGCGGTACCCATAGTCGGTAATAAGGCTCACGGTGCGCGCCATTTGAAAAACTGTATATTTGGTTGGGTTATATTTGGGCTTAGCCCTTAACACAAAATTAGCGTAAAAACTTGAGCGAGGTTATCATCAATATCGACGGGGTAAACCCCCTAGCGTTCTATGGAGTGAACAACTCCAAGCTGAACCTGCTGAAAAAGGCATTCCCGAAGCTGAAAATCGTGTCGCGCGGCACCAAGGTAAAACTGGCCGGAAACGAAGACGATATACAGGCCGTGCAAGAAAAAATAAACCTGATGATGGGACAGTTAGAGCGTGAAGGCCACCTGAGCGACCGCACCGTAGAGGAGCTGCTGAGCGAGGAGCAAAGCTTTGAAATAAGCCAACCTGAAAGCGGCCGCGAAGTGTTGGTACATGGGCGAAACGGGGTCCAGATAAAGCCCCGCACCCTGAACCAAAAGCGCATGGTGGACAGTAGCGAGCACAACGACATTATGTTTGCCATCGGCCCTGCCGGTACGGGCAAAACCTATACTGCCGTGGCTCTTGCTGTGCGTGCGCTGAAAAACAAACTGGTAAAGAAAATCATCCTTACCCGCCCGGCCGTGGAAGCGGGCGAGAGCCTGGGTTTCCTGCCCGGCGACCTGAAGGAAAAAATAGACCCATATCTACGCCCGCTCTACGATGCGCTGGACGATATGATACCCATCGAGAAACTGAACTATTATATGGAGAACCGCGTGATTGAGGTGGCCCCGCTGGCGTTTATGCGCGGCCGCACGCTCGACCACTCCTTTATCATCCTCGATGAGGCGCAGAACGCTACACACTCGCAAATAAAGATGTTCCTTACCCGCATCGGCCCATCTGCCAAGTGCATCATTACGGGCGACCTTACGCAAATCGACTTGCCCCGCAACCAAGAGAGTGGCTTGCGCAAGGCCATGAACTTGCTAGGCGACATTGACGGCATCGACGTGATACACCTGAACGAAAACGACGTGATACGCCACCGCTTGGTTAAGGCCATTGTGCAGGCATACAACAAGGATGCGGAAGTGAACGGCGACTTGGGCAACGACAACTTTAGGAGCAAGCGGAACAGTAAACAGTGATTAGGATTTGTTGGATTTATGGTTTTTTGGGATTAGGGCTGAATACAAAACAACAGGATTGGGATTTTACTTTTTCATGACATTCATTTTGTATCTGATTTTAAGCAATTGGCTTATCTTTAGAAAAAAAGGATCATGACAAAATTCTTGTTGATGTGCTGCTTGGCATTATTGGCCTTTGGCTGCGCAAAGAACTCGGGTAATGATGCTTGCGCTACCGTAACTTGCCAAAATGGAGGGATCTGTGAAAGTGGGGATTGCTACTGCCCAGATGGGTATACGGGGGAATATTGCGAAATGATAATTGTTCAAGACCCCTGTGCTACCCTGCAATGTTATAATGGCGGTAGTTGTGTGAATGGGGGCTGCCTTTGCCCAGAAATGTATTACGGGTCGAATTGCCAATATCAGTATGACGGCATAATTGATTGCGCTACGGATATTCCTTACGAACCTCTCAATTGCCCTGCGGGATATATTGGCCCCTCTTGTACCTCCCTTATCGAGGATGTAATCATAGGGAAATTGCCTGACAGGGTGAGCATGGACTATTTTTTTCCTTTAAGTGCCAAAGCCGAGATATTCCGAGGCGCACAATCCAATGAGTTTTTCTTTCAGGTTCCGGCATTTTCTGCCGATAGTATTCTGGTTCAACGCAATGTGCTGGGGCTAACCATCGCCTCGCAACCATATAAAGGCGATACCATAAATGGGCAAGGTACCCTTATGATTACCAATATGTCGGTGTATATAAATTTGCAGTTTGAATATGGGGGCACTGCCCGCTCTGAGACATTTCGCAAAGAAGCCAATATTCCTTAAAAATCACCAAATTGCGGCATTATTTTTACATATATGATAGTAACAATATTTTCTGCTATCCAGTAACGATGAGCAATCTAGCACCGACAAGATACTTCTAATAGCTTGCGAAATATATTTATCTTTGCTCCTCAATCGGTTAGAATGACAAAGAAGCTGGTATTATTTATAGTCTTATCGCTTTCGCTGGTGGGGTTTGGCTCTTTCCGGCCTATTGCGGCGGAGGTATCGGTAGCAGTACCGAAAACTACACAGGTACTTATCTGCAACAGTTCTAGCTCCTATGCTTACCATTCTTATAAATGTTCTGGCCTAAGCCGCTGCACCCACGGCATCAGCAAAATCAGCCTTGCCGAAGCGCAGGAAATGGGCAGGAAGGCTTGCAAGATTTGTTATAGATAAGTCTGCGAATCGCTGCCTCTGGCCCACATGCTGTCTTAAGCGTCCTCGCTTAAGGCGCAACATACAACCAGCCTCCGGGCTGGCACACAACATATAAACACACCCAAAAAATCTTTTCCCGCCTAGTTCGTCATACCTTAGCATAACCTATTTTCACCTCCATGCCCACCTATACTTCCAACCCCGAACTGGAAACCATCCTCCCTCCTACCGAATGGAAAGGCACGCCCGTGAGTGGCAGTGGGCGGTTCGTGAACCTGGAGCACCCATTTAATACGGGCATGGCCGACGTGCTGAAGTGGCAACTGGGCGGCAACCCCGACAAGGCCGCCAAAAAGCTGGAGCAGTGGCGGCTGCAAGTGGTGCCGTACAACGATTGGCTTACTTCAACTGTAGATTGTATCGTGTGGTTGGGGCACAGCAGTTTTTTTATCAGGCTCGATGGGAAGACGATATTGATAGACCCGGTTTTTGGCAACCTATCGTTTTTGGTGAAACGGTTCGTGAAGTTTCCGTTGGAGCCTTCGAAGTTGAAGAACCTAGACTACATCTTGCTCTCGCACGACCACCGCGACCATTTGGACGAGGCCAGTATCAAATCACTCGCCAACAACAACCCCAACGCCCGTTACCTTACGGGGCTGGGCATTGATGGGCTGCTGAAATCGTATGCGCAGAGCGAATTGGTGCAGTCGGCGGGGTGGTTCCAAAAATTCCACACGCCCGATAGCCCGCTGGAGATATTCTACCTGCCGAGCCGCCACTGGGGCCGCAGGTTTCTTACCGATACCAACGTTCGGCTGTGGGGCGGGTTCGTTATCCGCTCGTCTGGCAAAACCATCTACTTTAGCGGCGACAGCGGCTACGGCTCCCATTTTAAGCAGGCGGGCGAGCTGTTTCCAGATATCACCCACGCCATCATCGGCATCGGGGCGTACAAGCCGGAGTGGTTTATGGGCAGCAACCATATTTCGCCCACTGATGCGGTGCGGGCCTTCAACGAACTGGGGGCGAAACACCTCATACCGATGCACTATGGCACCTTTGACCTGAGCGACGAAGCCCTCGGAGACCCATACCGCGTAATGCTGCAACAACAGGAAATGGGCAACATACACGGCCAACTGCTGCTGCCCCGCCCGGGCGAGGTGCTGGAGATGTAAAAAGGGAGCTGAAAGCCCAAGGTTAGTTTCATCTTCGCTTCCAGCGAGGACGAGGAACGCACTAAATGGG
>CAYYZT010000152.1:0-1236 GCA_964476015.1 uncultured Chitinophaga sp. | reverse complement strand
GGCAACGGCGAGCTTCCATACTGGTCCTCGTTTCCAACGAGGACCTAGGTAACTGCGAGCTTCAGCTCGCCACACAACACTCCGCTCGGTTAATATTTTATTCGTATTTTGGGGCTAACATAACCCGTTTCACCAATGAAACAATTACCGCTACTCCTGCTATCCATACTGTTTGCCGCCACGGCTTTCGGCAACGCGCAAGGCTCCATTATTGGCCAATGGTACACTACCAACAAAGCCGGCATTGTGGAAATATACCAGTGCGGCAGCAAGCTTTGCGGCAAAATAATATGGCTAAAAGAACCTAATAAAGACAACGGCCAGCCCAAAACCGACGAGAATAACCCCGATGCCAGCAAGCGCAACCAGCCCATCATCGGCCTTAACATACTAAAGGGTTTTGTGGCCGATGGGGAAAACAAGTGGGACGATGGCGAGGTGTACGACCCTGAAAACGGCAAAACCTATTCTTGCAAAATGACCTTGAAAGGAAGCACGTTGGAAGTGAGGGGTTATGTGGGCGTATCGCTGTTTGGCCGTACCGAGACGTGGACAAGGGTGAAATAAAACGGCCACGTAAGCGGTCAAAACCGCCCAATTGGCACAATATTGGCTGAATTATGTACCAATTAATACAAAAATTGTAGTTTTACTGTCATATTTCCCAAACAGAACAAAAACACCCATCATGAAGAAAGGTATGTTATTTGCCAGCGGTATTGCCCTGGCGCTGGGCTTTACGAGCTGCAACGACGGCTCTGCCCGCATCGGCGAACTGGAAGGCCAATTGGGCGATGCCCAAAAGAACCGCCAAGCCGCTTTGGACTCACTGTCTTTGGCCACTCAATCGTCTTTGGACCAATTGACTGCCACTTACCAGTACCAAATCGATTCGCTGCAATTCGTAATCGATTCTTTGACCGCCCCTAAAGGCACCAAGCCTAGCAAACCTAAGCCGAAGCCTACCACCACCACTACCACCACCACGCCTGCCAAAACCGACAACGGTGGCAAACTGGATGTGGGTGGCTCGGGCACCAAGCTTGACGTGAAAGGTACTACTGATACCACCAGCGGAAAAAAAGGCAGCAAACTGAACGTGAAGCCTTAATTTCCTAGAGTAATAAGTTTACAGAGGCCCGCAAACCAATGGTTTACGGGCCTCTGTTTTTATGGTTATCGTTTGCCACTAGCAAACCGTTTTTGCAGTTGTATGTGGATATAATACCATTTAGG
>CAYYZT010000151.1:6129-7722 GCA_964476015.1 uncultured Chitinophaga sp. | reverse complement strand
CGCGGGCATGTACCTAATGCAGGTAAAAAGCGGAGCTTACCACGGCGTATATCGAGTAGTGGTAGCGCATTAAACAATATAAGGGCAAGTTGATGCGGGGGATGTTGCACACGCGCAACATCCCCCGCTGCTTTTTTGGTTAAAACATTACCACTTGCTGCTCCGCCCAATTGCGGATGGTATCATCGTCAAAACCAGCTTCCCGGAGAATGGCCAGCGTATCCTCGCCCAATTTGGGGGCGGGCCAGGCAATAGCACCGGGCGTTTCGCTAAACTTTAAGGGTATGCCCAAAGATTTATAGGGTATGCCATCGGCAGTGCGTTCTTCCACCACCATTTTCCGTTGTTGTATATGGGGCTGGTGTTCCAGTTCATCCATACCCAAAACCGCGCTTCCGCAAAAATCATGTTGCTGCGATAGGGCCAGCCAATCGGCTTGGGTACGGCTGGCAAAAAGTGCGGCCACGGATTGCTTCAATTTAGCTTGTCCTTCGCCCTCCAACAACAAGCCTTGCGACCATTCGGGTTTATCCACGGCTTTGCAAAAAGCCTCCCAAAACTTAGGCTCCAAGGCCCCGAGTGCAAAGTATTTACCATCGGCGCACCGATACACGTTGTAGTTGGGCAACAGGCCCGATAGCTCGTGGCCCGAAGGTTTCACGGCCACGCCATCGGCTTGGGTGCGGGCAAAGGCAAAAGTGGATAGCGGCATTACGGCATCCATCATGCCCATGTCCACGTGCTGGCCGTGTTTGGTGCGTTCGCGGCTCCACAAGGCGGCCAGTATGGCGTTCATGGCCATGTAACTGCCCCCGGCAATATCGGCTACTTGGCCGCCGGGTATGGCGGGCTGCCCCCCGGCAGTGCCGGTAATGCCCAGCAGCCCGGCGCGGGCAATGTAGTTGAGGTCGTGCCCGGCCTGTTGTGCCCAAACACCCGTTTGCCCATAGCCTGTAATGGAGACATATATGAGCCGTGGGTTGAGCGATTTTAGTTTTTCATACCCCAAGCCCAACCGCTCCATCACACCGGGGCGGAACTGCTCCACCAGCACGTCGGCATCCTTTACCAAACTATATAGAATCCTGCGGCCCTCGTCGGTAGTGTAGTTCAGGGCCAGGCTGCGCTTGCTGCGGTTGGTGGCGAGGTAGTAGGCCGCAGTATCGCCGATAAAGGGCGGGAAGTTGCGAATCTGGTCGGGCGAGGCGGGGTCTTCAATCTTGATTACTTCCGCGCCCATATCGGCCAGCATCATGGTGGCCAGCGGGCCGGGCAGCAGGCGGCTCATATCCAGTATGCGAATGCCCACCAGCGGCCCCTGTGCGGGCTTGCGGCTGTGTATACCCGTAAGCTCCACCGCCGTGCCGCCCATGTGCAGGGCCGGATCGAAGCGGCGAAACAGCTTGGCAAACTCCAGCATCTTGCCCAGGTTGCTCACCTTTACCTTGCCCATCATCAGGGCCATTTGCGGGTTGGTGTGGCCCAGCTCTATCTGGGTATAGGTGTCGGCCTTGGATTTTACCACGCAATCAGGCTGGCCGTGGAAACCCTCGCTCAAGTGGCATTGGCCGTTGGCAATGGCCACGGTGTAGT
>CAYYZT010000151.1:1119-6119 GCA_964476015.1 uncultured Chitinophaga sp. | reverse complement strand
CCCGCTTTCTCCGGCCTAAAGCGGCGCGGTATGCTGGCAACAATATCCTGAAAGGTGGGTTTGGGGGCCATGCTCCAATAGGCTTTGGGGCAAAGATGCAAGGAATTGCTTTGATTGGCACAAATAAAAATAGGCAAGGACTCACATCGCACCGCTCAACCACCTACCCTTGCTTCGGTCAAGACCTGGGGGATTTGGTAGGAGCTGGTCGTATAAGCCTTGCCCGGTGCAAAAGTATGCTTTTTTCCATAGTTGCCGCATGGTTGGTGAATTTTTTTTGGTTAATCGGGTGGTTGGTTCATCGGTATAGCGGTACATCAGGCACATTGGTACATTTCGTTAAAATATCCTAAATCCTAATGCGAAATGTTAAAATGCTGCTTTTTAACATTTTATACAGGTAATATTGAGCCAGTAAGTTGTTAATCCACAAAAGCCCTAGCCATGAAGCCCATAACCCTTGCCAGCCTATCCATGCTATTGTTTGCCACTTTGGGCATAATATCTTGCCAACGGCAAAGCCCAACCACAAAAGAAAATGACCTTAAACCCAACTTGGTTGTCGATAATGCCCAGCCATCCAAGGGCCTTCGGGTATATGGGCCGGAGCTGGATTACAATGTATCGATTAGCCAGTATATACCCAGCGTTTTCCAAGATAGTTGGGGCCGCAAATGGTTTGCCACCAATGGCGACGGCGTAGCCATGCAAGATAGCGGCAAGCTTACTTATTTTGCCCCAGAGGAAGGTTTTGGTGACCGTGTGGTAAGAGATATTGCCGAAGACGGCCAGGGCAATCTTTGGTTTGCCACTACCAACGGTGTTACCCGTTACAACGGAAGCTCATTTACCAACTTTACCATTAAAGATGGCTTGCCGCACCCACAAGGCTGGAGTTTGTTGGTTGACCGGGAGGGCACGCTATGGGTAGGCACACAAGGCGGGGTGGCGCGCTTCAACGGGAAATCTTTTGAGCCTTTCCTCCTGCCGTTGGCGGAGGTGGAAATACCTACGGAAGCATACCCTACATACCAATTGGTAAACGATATGGAACAAGACAGGGCGGGCAATATTTGGTTCGCCACCAACGGCAACGGGGTATTTAAATACGATGGCAAATCACTGGTGCAGTTGACCGACAACGACGGGCTGGGCAGCAACTTTGTGCGTGCGGTGATACAAGATAAGCAAGGTAATATGTGGTTCAGCACCCTGTATGGCGGGGTAAGCCGGTACGATGGCAAGGCTTTCAAAAAGTTTGACACGAGGGACGGGCTGGAAACGGAGCACGTATGGACCATCTTTGAAGACCGGGACGGCAACATTTGGATGGCCGACCGCGGTGGCGCCCTGCGCTACGACGGCAAAACCTTTACCCGCTTTTGGGAAAAGGAGGGCCTCGGCAGCAAGTTTGTACAAAGTTTTATGCAAGACGATAAAGGCACCATCTGGTTCGGCACGTCGGGCGGGGTTTATCGGTTTGATGGCAAGGAAATCAGTGCTTACAAGAAGGCTGATGCGAATGCTAGGGGGTGTTGACAGGCGAATGCAGCTTTACTGCTATACCCCTCTATGCATAACGTCCCCACATAGGAAAACTTCGCTGCGCTGCTGCCAGAAGATCCTTACAGGATGACAGGGTATATTTACAGCTCGTAACCCGCAACTCGAAACTCGTAACTACATTCAAGCTACATACACCGTTTTCACGTTCACAAATTCGCATATGCCGAAGCTGGATAGTTCCCGCCCATATCCGCTTTCTTTGATGCCACCGAATGGCAACCGAGGGTCCGATCGCACCAAGGCGTTTACAAAGCAACATCCCGCCTCCAAGCCTTGTGCCGCGATACGTTTGCCGCGCGCGGTGTTTTGCGTGAAAACCGCCGCCCCGAGGCCGAACGGGGTATCGTTGGCCACTTGTATTGCTTCGTGCTCATCCTTTACTTTAATCAGTGCTGCCACCGGGCCGAAAATTTCCTCATCATAAGCGGGCTGGCCCTTGGCTACGTTGGATAGTACCGTGGCAGGGTAATAGGCCCCTTCCCTATCGGGCACTTGGCCGCCCAGCAGCAAATGGGCCCCTTTGGATACGCTTTGCGTCACTTGCTTATGCACCTCGTCCCGAAGGTCTTTTCTGGCCAACGACCCCAGGGTAACGCCCGCCTCCTTTGGATCGCCCATCCGTGCTTTCGCCATTTCGGCTACAAACAATTTTTCAAACGCTTCGTAGACTGCTTCCACCACAATAAACCGCTTGGCCGCAATACAGCTTTGCCCGCTGTTGATGAGGCGGCTCTTGGCGCACTCCTTGGCAGCATGGGCTATATCGGCATCTTCCAATACAATATAGGGGTCACTGCCACCCAGTTCCAATACCGTTTTCTTTAGGTTTTTGCCAGCGGTGGCGGCCACTTCCCTACCTGCGGGCGTACTGCCCGTAAGCGTTACCGCCTTTATAAACGGATGTTCTATCACCCTTTCCACGGCCTTGCTGCCTATCAACAGCGTTTGGAAAACGGCAGGTGGAAAACCGGACTCCACCAGTATGCGCTCTATGGCCAAGGCACAGCCCGGCACGTTGCTAGCATGCTTCAGCACCGCTGCGTTGCCCGCCATCAGTGCCGGGGCCAGAAAACGGAACACCTGCCAAAACGGGAAATTCCACGGCATTACGGCCAATACCACGCCCACGGGTTCAAAATGGGCAAAGCTCTCGCTGGCATCTGTTTGTATCGGTTCGTCTTTTAAAAAGTGGGCGGCATGTTCGGCATAATACTCGCATACCCAAGCGCATTTCTCTACCTCTCCCTCGCCGTCTTTTAGCGGTTTGCCCATTTCTTCGGCCATCAAAACGGCCAATGCCGGGGCTTCGCCACGCAACCGCTGGGCCGCTTGGCGCATCAAGTGTGCCCGTTCTTCAAAGGTAGTTTGCCGCCAAAGCAGCCAAGCATGGTGGCCCGCCACAATTTTTTCGGCCACTTGTTCATTGGTCAGTTCCTCATATTCCGCTATCACACTCCCCGTAGCTGGGCTTATAGACCGTATCATGGTATCGGTATTGATGAAAACTAAGGATTGGGTACCTCTCTAAGGCTGAACAATAAATTTACAGAATTTAATAGTAGTACATCGTATATCAGTACATCTTCAAACCGGCAATTTCCCCATCCCGTCCACTACTTCTACGGGGAAGGCCGTGCCCTTGCGGCCGGTGTAGCGGTGGTAATATTGTTCGATGTAGGCAATGAACGATTCCGTGGCATCCTTTTTAACCAAGGCAAAGGCACAGCCGCCGAAGCCCGCGCCCGACATTTTGGCCCCGATGCACCCGGGATGCTGTCGCGCGCCTTCCACCATCGTGTCCAGTTCGTGGCCGCTTACCTCATACTCGTCGCGCAGGGAATAGTGCGATTCGAACAGCAACTCGCCAAAAGTATTCAAATCGCCCTTGCGCAAGGCTTCCGCCGCCTGTTGTACCCGCCTTTGCTCGGTAGCGGCATGGGTGGCGCGGCGACGCAGCACGGTATCGTTCACATGCATTTTGATGTCGCGCGGGTCGGCCTGCACCAAATGGTATATGCCCGTTTTGGGCTTAAGCATATCCAACGCGGCCCGGCATTCGGCCACGCGCTCGTTGTATTTGTTTTCGTGCAGGGCACGGGGCCTGTTGGTATTGAGCACCACAATACGGTAGCTGCCCAGTTTTAGCGGCAGGTGTACAAACTCCAGCGTATCGCAGTTGAGCAGCACGGCATTGCCCGCCTTGCCGTGGGCGATGGCAAATTGGTCCATAATGCCGCTCTTTAGGCCGATAAACTCGTTTTCGGCGCGCTGGGCGGCAAGGGCCAGTTCGGTGCGGTCGAGCAACGGGCCCGCCTGTTCGCTAAAGATGTAGGCCGTGAGCACTTCAATACTGGCCGAAGACGACAGCCCCGCCCCTATGGGCAGGTTGGATTGGTACATCACCTCCGCACCCGGTATTTTATAGCCCCGGGTTTGCAGCTCCCTCAATACCCCTAGCGGATAGTTGCCCCAGCCGCGCGGTTCGTTGAAAGCCAGCTCCCCGGCAGCTAAGGACACCACTAGGTCGCGGTCGTCCATTTCTGAGCGCATCCATACAATGTCGTTATTCGCTTTACGGAAAGCGGCATAAATGCCCCGCGATATGGCCGCAGGCATCACCCAGCCGCCGTTGTAGTCAATATGTTCCCCGATAAGGCAGATACGGCCCGGCGCAAAGTAAAACTCCACCGGGTAGTGGTCTTCACGCCCGTAGAGTTGGTAAAAAGATTTGCGCAGGCTCTTTACATCCATATCAGCCTTGTGTTTGAAGGTAACGGTTCAATGCTTCCCTTAATTGTGGTGCGGCATCCTCCACCATCACAGTGTTGGCGGCGGCCCACGCCCCCGTTTCTGACGAAGCCAGCCACTTGATGCGGTCGGCTGCCCGTAGCGGGGTGTAAAACTTGATATGGAAAGGATAGTAAAGGGTTGCATCGGCATACTTGGTATTGTTTACCGGCCGTTGGTACAGGCACATCATGTAGGGGAACGGCTTGCCGAACAAGGCATCCATGGCACCCGTAACTTGCCGCAATATATCTGCTAAATCCATACGCTCCTTTTCATCCATATCGGTAATGGCACTCTTGCCGCCGCGGTGCACGATGTAGACCCCGTAAGGATAATCATTGAACCAAGGCACAAAAGCAGCAAAATGTTCGTTTTGCGTTACCATTCTACGGGCATCTTGCGTTTCGGTTGCCAGTATATCCAGCAAAAGTGGCTTTCCCGTTGATTTATAGTAGGATAAACTGTTCTCCAGTTCCGTTTTTACCTTGAGCGGCACAAAAGGGTAGGCATAGATTTGCCCATGCGGGTGGTGTATGGTTACGCCCACTTCCTCTCCCCTACTCTCGAACGGGAAGATGTATTGCACGGCTTGGTCGTGGCTCAACTGCTCAAACCTGTCGGCCCAGAGGTTCACCAATTTCAGC
>CAYYZT010000151.1:0-1109 GCA_964476015.1 uncultured Chitinophaga sp. | reverse complement strand
TGCCAAACCCTTATCATGGTCGGGCGAATAGAGCACCACGTCGCAATGGCCAGCCGCCTGGGCGGTATGGTAAAACGGTGCGGGGCCAGCTTCGGGCTGCGGGTGGTGGGGAGAAAGGGCAGGGAAATCGTTAGGATAAAGCAACACCTCGTAATGCTGGGGCACTTTGCCCGAACCGGGACAAAACGGGCATCCGTCTTTCGGTAAATGCGGCCGCTGCTGGCGATTGGGCGCCACCATATTATAAGTGCCTAAAAGCGGATTCCAACGGAGGTGAGGCATATGAAACGGTACTATGTAAAGGTAAGCAGTTTTCGTAATATGCCAATAAAATCGCACTGAACATTTGCGTCCTTAACTATTTGCCTATCAAACAATTACGAACATTTTATTATAAAAAGTTTAAGATAATGACTTTTATTAAATACACCTACCAAAACGTCCAATATAATATACAAATTTATACTCTTGCGGCAATTGTACAATTATCTAACTTAGCACCATGTTTGCAAATGTCAAGGTAAGGATACAACTGGCAGCAGTGCTTATAGGCATTGTCTTGATGGGCGTGAAGTTTTGGGCATTTTACATCACAGGGTCCAACGCCATCCTTACCGATGCGTTGGAATCGATAGTAAACGTAATGGCGGGCGGCTTTGCGTTGTACAGTTTGTGGCTGGCCGCCCACCCGCGCGACGAGAACCATCCTTACGGCCATGGCAAAATCGAGTTTCTCTCCGCGGGCATGGAAGGTACGCTGATTATTTTGGCTGGGCTAATCATCATCGGCAAGTCCATTTACGACCTTACGGGAGAGCATACGGTAGAGCAAATGGATTGGGGCCTGGTACTCACCGCCGTTGCCGGCGCGATAAATTTTGGGCTGGGGTGGTTTATGGTGAGCCGAGGCAAGAAACACCGCAGCATGACCCTCCAAGCAGACGGGCGGCACTTGATGTCGGACGGGTGGTCTAGCTTCGGGCTGGTTATCGGCATCGGCATCATCCTGCTCACCGGCATTGCGTGGATAGACAACGTGGTAGCGATAATATTCGGCGGGGTAATCATTTTCTCCGGCACCACCATTATACGCGGCTCCGTGGCGGGCA
>CAYYZT010000150.1:0-7760 GCA_964476015.1 uncultured Chitinophaga sp. | reverse complement strand
GGCACCTGTCGGCGGAGTGATAACCTTGGTTTCCAACGTTACCTACGAAGTGAACGGTGTGGTGAACATCGCCAACAAAATCAACCTGAACAATGCCATTGTAATGGGTGCGGGCGGCATGTACGATGTGCTGAACTATACCCCTAGCGCTGGCGAGTTGTTTACAGGGGCTGCGGGGGGCAGCATAAAGCAAGTAATGTTGATGGCTCCGAACACGGGTTCAAGGATATTCAACATGAATGCCAATGGTGCGGTGCAAAACTTGGTAATGGAATCGTGCCGCATACTGGGCAGTGCCAATGTGGGCTTGATTAAAGGCTATGGCGGCACGGTATATCTCCATGGCATTGCCTACCAAAACAACAATATGGGCATCACGCTTGAGAATATAAATACATTGTTGATGATAAATACCATGTGGGATAGCAGCAACAAAGGTACGTTTGAGAAGTTAGTGGGCACGTTTACCAATGTGCAGAAGGCCAATGGCAATATGTGGCCACTCGTTGCCAACTCGGCCACGGCATTCGATATCTCGGCCCTCACATCCATAGTTGCGGGCGAATTTAAAAACACCTTGCTGGCTGGCAATGGCACCTATATAAGCGGCAGCTTCTCCAAGCAATGGGAGGTAGAGGCCCAAGGATTGCCCACCCAAAAGGATGCCACGGCTAGGGGTACGGTTTACATTACCGCTACGGCCAACACCACTTTTTCCAGTGTTGGCGTGCCTGTTAAGGTGCAAGGCACCACTGCATCCAGCAATCTCTTTCGGGTTTCCGCACCGGGCAACAACCGCCTTACTTATACGGGCAACGGTACCCGCAGCTTTCAGGTAATGTGCGCGTTGTCTGTCACTCAAACGTCTTCTACTAGACCCATTACCTTCTATATTGCCAAAAATGGGGTGATATTGCCCGATTCAAAGCAACAGGTGAAACTGATTACCGATGTAGTAACCATTCTGCTGACGGTTTACGACCAGCCTTCCGTGGTGGTGACGAGCAACGTGGAATTGGCCCCGAACGACTACGTGGAAGTATGGGTGGCCAGCGAATCGGGCACTACTCCCATCACCGTTATGAGCATGAACCTATCCATTTATTAACGGCCTTCTACCTTACGTTTTTAAGTTGCAATATGAGAGCACTCACCTTTATGGCTATGCTGCTATGGGCGGGCTATGCCCATGGCCAAGGCCAGATGACCAACCAAGGCAACCTGAAATTGCACACCGGGGCACAGGTTGGTTTGTATGGCAACTTCGCCAACAACGGCACTTTTACCGACTCTAGCCAAGCGGTAAGTTTTAATGGCACGGCTGTCATTTCGGGTTCTGCCGCCACGGTGTTTAGAAATTTGAACCTAAACAACTCCGCCATGCTTACGCTCAATAGGTCCGTTACCATCAACAATGCCATCGCCTTGGCCAGCGGCACGCTGATGCTTAATGGCCATACGCTGCACATTGCCCAAGGCGTGGCGGGGGCCATTACCCGCACGTCCGGCTACATTGTGAGCGAGGAGACCAACAACACGGGCACCGTTTCTTGGAATATCGGCAACAATGCCAATTCGTTCGTGTTTCCTTTTGCCACGGCAAGCGGCGAGTATATTCCGCTTACCGTGCAGCTTACCTCCGGCGATATCGGCACCGTAAACGTTTCCACTTACCCCAGCAGCGGTTTCCGCTTGCCGTTGCCCTATAGCCCCACGGCCGTAACGCACCTCAACAACGAGGAAGGCGTGGACAACTCTACCAACGTGGTGCGGCGTTATTGGCAAATCGATAAAAACGGTCCCTCGGGCACGGCCAATATTACCTTTACCGCTACTACTATGGAAATGAACGGCCTGCAAGGAGTTGCCGCCCAACGCTGGAACAGCTCAAATCAGGTATGGGATGCCCCTAAAACCGGGCAGGCCAGTGGCAGCAATGGGGCCACGGTGTATGGCGTAAGCGAGTTCTCGCCATGGATATTGGCCACGGGCTTTAGCGGTACCTCGTTGCCAATTGAGCTGATTTCGTTTAATGCCGAGCCTATTGGCAACGATGTGCAACTGGATTGGGTAACGGCAATGGAACTGGACAACGACTACTTTACCCTGGAGCGAAGCAAGGACGGCGTAAACTTTGCCGAAGTGGCCCAGATAGATGGGGCCGGATTGAGCCTGAACGATATTGCGTACCGATATATAGACACGGCGGCCTACAAAGGGTTGTCGTATTACCGCCTGAAGCAAACGGATTTTGACGGCACGTATAAATACTCCGGCCTACGGGCAGTGACCATAGCCACTGCCGAGGTTGTCCAGCAGATGCAGGTGTTCCCCAATCCGGTGAGCGGCAATAGGCTGTACATCAACCTGCCTACCAGCGAGGATGAAACGATACAGATAGGCCTGTTCGACTTGCTGGGGCACTTAGTGGCCCGCTACGAAATCGGCCAAGGCCAAACCCACCACCAACTGCCCCTGCACGACACCTTGCCTTCGGGCACTTATTTGGTGCGGATGGATACCCCTGCTAGCCAGCAAACGGTTAAAGTGATGGTGGTGCGGTAGCACATTTACATATAATTCTATTCTTTCCCCTCCAAGTGAGCTCGCGCAGCCTTCCCAAGATATGGTTGTGCGGGCTTTTTAGTGTAGCGTTATGTTATGATACATGCTATCTTCGTGGGAAATTATAAAATGGGCGGAAAAATATACCTAATAGGGGCGGTGTTTTTTAGTTTTGCGGCAATATCCACTTACTTTTTTGCATCCAACCAAAATAGGCTTATAAAGTCGGGAGAACCTATATTGGTTGAAATTTTTGAAAAGTCTCCTTTACGTACCTCGCGTAACAAAAGCGAGGTGCGGTTTGTGGAGGATGGCGAAATTAAACGTACGACGGTACCCAAGTCTTATGCCGAGACAATCGAGATTGGCGACTCTATAGAACTGATATACTCGCAAGAAGGGGATATATATTTCTACCCAAACTATAATGCTGATAGCAGTTATTACTTGAGCAGCGCATTATTGCTTATAGGTCTGTACGGATGGTATAAAGTGCTTTTCAAAAGCAATGGTAAGGCTTCTTAACTGGAGGCTTCTTGCTAACAGCAGCTTGAGCACTTCCTAGCGCGAAAGTTATTTTCGAGCCTCGGAACTTAGTTCCTACCGTAAATGAAATCACATCACCCATACCCTCAAACTCAGCCCAACGGTGCCAGTAGGTCCCTCCTTCGTCGATGACAAAAATTTTTCCGTGGACCGTGGACTGCCGACCGTGGACCATCCCATCAATCAAAAAGTCTTGTGTCTTGTGTCTTATGTCTTGTGTCTAACACATATCTTTGCAGGCTATGGAAATTGCAGCAAAATACAATCCCAAAGAGGTAGAAGACAGATGGTATCAACACTGGATGGAGCAGGGCTTTTTCCGCTCCCTGCCAGATGACCGCGAACCGTTCACCATCGTCATTCCGCCGCCGAACGTGACGGGGGTTTTGCACATGGGCCACATGCTCAACAACACCATTCAGGACATCCTCATCCGCCGCGCCCGTATGCGGGGCTACAACGCGTGCTGGGTGCCGGGCACGGACCACGCCAGCATCGCCACCGAGGCCAAGGTGGTGAACCTGCTGCGCGAAAAGGGCATCAAGAAAAGCGACATCGGCAGGGAGCAGTTTATGGTACATGCCTACGAGTGGAAGGACAAGTACGGCGGCATTATCCTCGAACAGTTGAAAAAGCTGGGCGCCAGTTGCGATTGGGACCGTACCCGCTTTACCATGGAGCCGAAGCTGTACGCGGCGGTTATAAAAGTGTTTGTGGACCTTTATAACAAGGGCTACATCTACCGCGACCTGAAAATGGTGAACTGGGACCCGCGCGCCCAAACCACGCTCAGCAACGAGGAGGTAATCTATAAGGAGAACAAACAGGCCAAGCTATACCACATCAAATACTTTATAGCGGGCACCGACGAGTATATTACCATTGCCACCACCCGCCCCGAAACGCTTTTGGGCGATACGGCGGTGTGCGTACATCCGGATGACGAGCGGTACAAAGTGTTGCACAACCGCAAGGTATTGGTGCCGCTGGTAAACCGTGCCATCCCCGTTATCCAAGACGATTACGTGGACCGCGAATTTGGTACCGGGGCTTTGAAAGTAACCCCCGCCCACGACATAAACGACTACGAACTGGGCAAGAAGCACGGCTTGGAAACCATCGACATCATGAACCCCGATGGTACGTTGAGCCCTGCCGCCGAACTGTACATCGGGCAAGACCGCTTTGCCGCCCGCAAACAGATAGTGGCCGATTTGGAGGCTGCCGGGCTGCTGGTAAAAACCGAAGAAATAGTAAACAAAGTAGGCTACAGCGAGCGCAACCCCGATACGGTGGTGGAGCCGCGCCTGAGCCTGCAATGGTTTGTGGATATGCAGGAGCTGGTGAAACCGGCCCTGGAAAACGTGATGAACGACAACATCCACTTCCATCCGGATAGCTTCAAAAACCTATACAAGCACTGGATGGAAAACATCCGCAACTGGCCCATTTCGCGCCAATTGTGGTGGGGGCAGCGCATACCTGCCTATTACCTTAACGATGGCCGCTTTGTGGTGGCCGAAACCGCCGAGGAAGCCGTGGAACTGGCCAAAAAGCAGTTCGGCCTTACACAATTGACCGTTAACGACCTCCATCAAGACGAGGACGTGCTGGACACTTGGTTCAGCAGTTGGCTGTGGCCCATTGCCGTGTTCGATGGGTTTGAGAGCAAGGAGGAACTCGATTATTACTACCCCACCAACGTATTGGTAACGGGCTGGGATATTATTTTCTTCTGGGTAGCGCGCATGGTGATAGCCGGATACGAGTACACGGGCGAAAAACCTTTCGGCGATGTGTATTTCACGGGCATGGTGCGCGACAAGCAGGGCCGTAAAATGAGCAAATCGCTCGGCAACTCGCCCGACCCGCTGGAACTGATAGATACCTACGGTGCCGACGGCATGCGCGTGGGCATCCTCATCAGTGCTCCGAGCGGCAACGACGTGCTGTTCGACGACAAGCTGTGCGAACAGGGCCGCAATTTTGCCAACAAGCTGTGGAACGCCTTTAGGCTGGTTCAAGGCTGGGAAGTAAAAGAAGGCAAGAATGCCGACAATGAGGCCGCTATTGTTTGGATGCGCCACCGCTTGAACAAGGCCATCGAAAGCATCGACCAAAGCTTTGACCAATACCGCCTAAGCGAGGCATTGCTAACGGTTTATAACTTGGTGTGGGACGAATTCTGTTCTTGGTACTTAGAAATGATCAAGCCCGAATACCAGCACCCCATCGATGCCTATACGCAGGAGCAAACCATCCTGATTTTGGAGGATTTGCTGAAACTGATGCATCCTTTTACGCCGTTTATTTCCGAGCATATCTGGCAGCACATTGGCCAAAGGGAGGCTAAGGACAGCTTAATCGTAGCCGAATGGCCCAAGGCTGGCAGCATCGACGAAAACCTGTTGGCCGATTTCGAAAAGGTAAAAGAACTCATTAGCGGCGTTCGCGACATTCGCAACCAACAACAGGTAAAACCAAAAGATACCGTGGATTTGTTTGCCTTGGTAGCCGATAAAAAACTTTACGAGCAATACCGCCCGCAAATCATCAAACTGGCCAAGCTGGGCACATTTACATTTACCGATAGCGAAGTGGCCAACACCCAAGGTTTCATGGCCGGAACCGACCGTTTCTTTGTATCTACCGGCGTGGTAGTTGATCCTGAGGAAGAGCGCGAGAAACTATTGGCGGAGTTGGACTACATCAAGGGCTTCATTCGCTCTGTAGAGGGCAAGCTGAAAAACGAGAAGTTTGTAGGCGGTGCCCCTGCTGCGGTGGTTGATGCCGAGCGCAAAAAACTAGCCGACGGGGAAGCTAAACAGAAAGCGTTGGAGGAGAGTTTGGCGAAGTTGGTGTAGAACTAACGTGTTTGGCTTATCGTTAAAGGAAGTATATCTTTAGTACTATGAAGACGATAGTGGTGGATATTCATGATAGGGCCAACCTTCAAAAGCAAATTGCCGATTTACGTCCTAAACAAGGCGATACCTTGAGGTTTGTGCCATCCAACGGCGAAGATATTGCCGTAACGGTACTACTCGCCGTGGTTTCCCACATGATAGAAACACAAGACAAAAGCTCTGATTTCGCTGCCCAAGTGCTCCATGATTTGTTCCAAAACAAATCGTTAGAGGAGTTGGAGCGTGAGGTGGAGGATGAGTATGGGGTAAATATTGAGATAAAAGAATCCATTAAACAATATCCAAATCCTGATTATAAATCAGAAGAAGTAGACGAAGTATTGAGAACGTTTCAAGAGCGCGCCCTTAAAAGTTGGGGTGGGAAAATTGACGGAGATACATTCCTAAAAGAAATCAGGGGAAAGGAGTAATGACAACAGGCGTGTTATTGGACACTTCATTTTTCATTAGGTTGATTGACGAACAAAGTGTGCTAAAGCCACGTGCTGCGCAATACTTCCACTTGTTTTCAAAGATGGATTATACGATGTTTGTTTCCGCCATTTCTATCGCTGAGTATTGTGTTGGGGGCAACTTTAGCGATTTGCCGAATTCCGCTTTAAGCATATTGCCTTTTGGGTTGGAGCATGCGGAAAAAGCAGGTGACTTTGCCGCCATCGTTTATCGGGCCAGAAAGACAGGTTTGGTTAAAGTAAATGATAGAATACTAATCCCCAACGACACCAAACTCTTTGCCCAAGCAGATACCGAGCCCGCCATCAAGTATTACATCAGTTCCGATACCGAAAGCTTGAAAATCTATCAAGCTCTACAAGCCCAAGCCCCTTTAAACTTTGAGTTTATTGACCTCAACCAACTGGTAGCTATTTAAACTCCATGCTTTTGTTTTACCAGTTTGCTTGTATGTTGCTACCGAGAAGCAGAGCGGTTTCGGAGCGTTTGGTAAAGCATCATATTGATTACAAATACCCAAGCCAGCACTAGCATAAAACCCAACTTTTGCACTATGGGCAAGTAACGTATAAAGTGGCCGCTATAGTAAATGTAGCTGTTCGTTAAAATAATTGCCGCGCATACCGCACCGCCCAACAGCAAGCCGTAATGCTTATCACGAAACAGCGATACAAGTAAACCCGTGAGTGCCACCAATCCCAGTCCGCCAGCTATATTGATGATGTGATCGTGCCATTTGGTGAAAATAAAAATGGCCAATAGCATGGATGCCATGCCAAATAGCTGCACGGTTTTTCGGTAGGCGGGGGCTAGGTTAAGCATAGCCGGGGCCAACCACCAAAACACGGCCAATCCGCAAGAAAGCATCAACATGCCGCCCAGCGCAATAATACGGCTGGGGTTGGGCAAGCCGTTTTTACCCGTTTCTGCCAAAAGCTCGCACCAATAGTTCAATTTAAAGCTGTACCCAGTGGAGTGGGAATCGAAATTAGAGCCACCTGGGTATTTCGATGCTGCTACCAAGTATGCAATGCCAAACAACAATATGGACACCATAGGGATAATGGCCAGCCAAGGATAGTATTTGGACGGTGCCTTCACCACTTCGGTTCGGCTTTAGTGGTTTCCCCGCTAAGCAAATCCTCATAAACCATCCCAAATCCTTTCTCGCTCCGTACCACACACGTAATGCTCACGGTACGTACCATGCCCTCGCGGTTCATTACGATGTCGTTATATTTATCGCCCTCGCCGCCAGTGTGGTGGAAA
>CAYYZT010000149.1:2068-7786 GCA_964476015.1 uncultured Chitinophaga sp. | reverse complement strand
TTTCACCACGCCGCTAATGGGGTTCCAGTTGATGTGCACGTTGCTGGGCGACATGAAGATGGACACCAACAGGCGTTTCTCGCCAAAGTATTCCACCTCGTGGGTTTCTTCTATGGTCACAATCTTGCCGTCGCACGGCGATACGATGCACTGCGCATCGGTAATCATGGCGCGGCGCGGCTTGCGGAAGAAGTAGGCTATGAACAGGAAAAACCCTACGGACATGGCCATGAGCAGGTACACGCCGTTGTACGGCAATATATCGGCATAGTGGAAAGCCCAGTTAAAGGCCACCAGCACTACAAAAGTTACCAGTATTATCTTATACCCCTCTTTATGTATGGATATCGCCATGTCAGTGTTTCGGTACGGGTTTTTACAATAAGCCTACAAAAATAAGCTATTTGTGGCTTACGATGATAACGGTTCTTTTAAGCTCGTAGTTATCCTTTAAGGTACAAAAAGGAAGGCAACTTGTCAAAAAAGAACTTTATTAACCCGAAAACAGCACTAAGCGTTCCCCGCTTGTGCCAGTTCCTCTTCCGTAACGTTGCGAAAAGAGAAGCGGTAGCCTTGATAAACGGCGATGGCGTAAAAAAGAACATCCATAGGCGCGGCGGTTTCTTTCAGCAGTTCGAAAGCAACGGCCACATCCACTATGCCCAGAACCTCAAAAAAGGAGATTTGCGCTTCGCTTGCAATAAAACCGATAACCGTGAACAGGTTGCCCAGCACGCATCCCACCAAGGCCAATATGGCGCCGCTGATGCCAAATACCTGCGAAAATCCCTTGCCGCCAAAACGCACCGCAAAACCTACCAAAAAGCCCACGCCCAAAGCCATGTAGCCAATCTGGTAGCCCGTGCTCACGCTTATAAGGCCCCACAACACGGCTCCAACAATAGCGGCAACAAGCCCCGCCAGTAGCCCCATCATCAGGTTTTCTTCTTTTTTAAGCCCTTCCAAGTAGGCATCTATACGCTGCTGTTGGGCAGGGTCGTAGGTTATGCTTTCCACGGCTTCGGCCGCAGATAGGGTTTCTTCCACGGGTGCAGCGGTTGCTTCCAGTTGTTCCTCTGGCTGAGTGGGTTGTGTGCTCATATTCCTTTTTAGCTAGTGAATGCGGAAGGTACGCATTATAGCTTATATTAAGAAAATTGTTGGCAAAAACCATTTGCCTAACTTTGCCCCGGCCTAACAAAACCAGATACTATGTGGACCGAAACGAACAACAAACTGCACCGCAACTATAAGTTCAAGGATTTTTCGGAAGCCTTTGCCTTTATGACCCGCGTGGCCCTGCTGGCCGAACAGCACCAACACCACCCCAACTGGAGCAATACCTACAACGAGGTGGACATCTACCTCACCACCCACGATGCCGGCAATACCGTAACCGAAAAGGACCGGAAACTGGCCGAGGCGATTGATGGGCTGTTGTGAGTGTAACGCCTCCCGATTGTCATCCTGTAAGGAACTCCCAGCGGTAAAGCGATTCCATTGATTACCGAGAAATAATTGCAATGGGAAATGCATCACAACCGTCTAGTTCCCCGCAACGGTGCCAGAAGACCCTTACAGGATGACAATGGTATCAAGTAGCAAGACTTTGTTGTGAGTTACGGGTTGCCCATTATGGGTTGTGCTATCTTAGGATGTGAATAAAATCCCGAATGGATGAAATGATTGTAGGACGACGGGTAATATAATATGGCCAACAACTTGGGAATAATTACATAAAACATACCAAAAAACAATCTAACTTTATCATCCACCCAAATATCATAACCATTGGCATTGCGTTACACCCTGTTACTTGGCGGCCTTTTGGCATGGCTTTTCCCCTCCTGCAGGGCGAGTGGAAACAATACTATGCATACAGCCGAAAATGTGGTGGATACCATTGTAGCAACTACAGGCACCATCAACCCTCCTAGGCTGCCCTCGATACCGGAGGGGTATGTGATATTGGATAGTGCCTCCGGCGACATTACCCTTGATGTATACCCCGATATGGTAATCATCTTAAAAGACCTAAGGGAAGATTCGGCTGCCAACATTGAAAGCGAATTCGTACGGCCCCTTTGCGTGTATTTTGGCCAGCCAGACGGCAGTTACTTCTTGGCCACCGTAAACAACCACGTGGTACTGTGTAGTAGGTGCGGCGGTGTTTTCGGAGACCCTTATGCGGGCCTGTCGATAACAGATGGCAGCTTTACCGTATCGCACTACGGGGGCAGCGCTTGGCGTTGGTTTAGCCATATTACTTTCAAATACAACAAGCAAGAGGGCACCCTATACCTGCACGAACTGGTCGAGGGCAGTTTTCATGCCACAGAACCCGACGAACAGGAGGTTAGCACAAAAACCGCCGCCGATTTCGGCAAGGTGCGGTTTGAGGAGTATCGGGACGAATAGTACGAGCAAAATCTAGGAAAAGTACGCGTTACGCTCGTTTATAAGTTTTCTTTGGGCTGAAAAATCTATCAAATCAAAGAAAGAACTGGTTGTTTATGTGCGCGCAGGTGCATGTTGTACGGGAGAACACGTTTACCGCTATATCCGAACAGGCAAATGGAAGGAGGTAAGACATAAAAGACATTGCGGCTGCTAAAATGACAACCCGTAACTCGCAACCAAAATTTACCCCTTATATTTTCCGCTATCCCATCCCTCTATAAAGTTTACCACCACGGTTTTGAGGCTTTCGAGGCCTTCCGGGTCGAGGTTCTCCAGTTTGTCGAGGCGGGTGTGGTAACATGGGTCAAATTGGGTGGAATCCATGCCGATGATGGTAACGGCCGGGATTTTCTGCATACCAAAGCTGCTGCCATCCGTGGCACCGATGCTAAGGTTGATGTTTTTAACCGGCACGCCGCTATCGGCAAAAGCTTGGTTGAGGGCCGAAAGCACCGCCTTGCCATAGCGCACCTGCGTGTTCACCTCATAGTTCACGATGCTGAGGTGCTGCTTTTCCTTGATGGTATCGATGTTGAGGAGGAGAGCTTTTTCTTGGAGCAATTGCTCCTTATTCTGCTTGGCGAAAGCCGTGGAACCCCGTAAACCGCACTCCTCGCTGCCGAAGCTAACTAGGCGCAGGCGGGTGTGTTGTAGGCGGCTCTTGCCCGGCTGCCCGCTGCCGAACACCTTGGCCATTTCCACGGCCAAGGCCACGCCGGTGAGGTTGTCAATGGCCCCATCAACCACCTGCTTGCCGTGCATGGCCGCCATGCTGAACGTGGCTGGCGACAGCACGGCCAATATTATCCAAGCCACATACCCCCACTCGCCGGGCAGCAGCCACGCCAGCAGCAGCACCGGGCCTTGCAGTACAAACAGTGCCCCGCCGATAATGGTAAGGAAGCCGCCCAAATTTTTAAGATGGTACCACCATTGAAACTCGCGCACGCTATCTATATGCCCGGCCACCACAATGGTGCTGCGTACATCGCCTTGCGGCTCCAGCGTGGCGTTCACGTTCACGGAGTCCATTTGCGGGAAGAGGAAATCGAGCCAGTTGCGGTAGGTAAGAAAGTGGCCGAAAAACAATACCCCGTTTATCAAGGCCAAAACAGCCGCCGCCGATGGGACATACCAATAAAGGGCCAAACTGATAAAAAACACTGCCGTGAAAATGCGCAACGCCTTGAATTTGGCCGTAAGGGCCGCCCTAAACGGCTGCAACTCCGCCTTGGCACCCAACGATTCGAAATGCTCCTTGACAAATTGTTGCGCCTGTGCTTCTTGGGTACTGCCGGCCAGCCTGCCGCCGAAGCGGCCTACCACGGTTTCTATAAAGGTTATCATGGTGGGTTTTGAATGGAAATGCAATATAGGAATTAGGGATTAGGAAGTAGGAATGAGAGTGGCAGTATTTAGGAAACAGGAAGGCTTATAAATCCTAACATCCCTTCGGGATGGGTGCAACGTATTATCCAATTCCCGCTTTCTAATTCCTACTTCCTCCCAATCTACTTTCCACAAAAACAGCGATGGCACCTCGCTTAGAATGCCATCAGCATGTGTGGAGTGATAGCGGAGGCTATCTTGCGGAATATGGTGTGTTACCTAATCTTGGAAATGGATTTGGTAAGGATAACGTTGTTGTTTTTGTCGAATATACGTATCATGTAAACGCCCTTTTGCAGATCCATAAGGTCGATGCGGTTGCTCAAATCGTTCGGGTCGGGCTGTTGGGTAATTACCTTTAGGCCCAACATGTTATACACCTCGATGCGGCTCACTTTCGATAGCTCGGGGCGTTTAACGATAACGTATTCCTTGGCGGGGTTCGGAAAAATCTGGAAATCAACCGTGCTAGAATTGCTCATCGGCGTAATGCCCACTACATTGTTGAGGGAGGCACCGAAGTAAACCGTTTTCTGTGTTCCAGCACTATCGGCAGGGTCATACAGGCGAATACGCATGCTACCGTTGCCCTGCAACGATTCGTTGCCGAAGTGGGCATCCAAGCTCTCGGTGCTGGCGGCAGGTATGTGCATGCTACCGGTATCCACGGTGTAGTAATAGCACACGCTGTCCACACAAATTTGGTTGCCCGCCCAACCGTTGGCATAGTTGTTTTCGAAACGCTCCCACTTAAGCACGAGCGGCTTGGTGGTTTGCAAGTTGGTTATATAGGTTTTCAGCACATACTCCGGGTGGCGGCCATCAGATGAGCCGGTAACGGAATCGTTGCTTACGGAGAAGGATTGCGCAGAGAGCGACCCAATACCCAGAAACAATACGATTATTACTACAACCAGTGCCTTTTGCATTGTAAGTTTTTTAGCAGCAACACTAAGTTACCCCAATTTTTATTACATCACAAACATTTTTGGCATTTACTTAACAAACCTTAACCAAAGTGTATGGTGCAGTACACAATATATGGCCGCTACGGCCCGTAAGGGTCTGCTTAAAAAAACAATTGTTGATTAAGAAAAAGTTAACGAAATGAGTATATTGCATACTCGTGGCACCAGCTACACTACCTAAAGCTATATCTTCCTCAAAATGAAACAATTTTACACGCTTGCATCCGTTTTGCTGTTGCTTTTAAGCACCTCCGCAATGGCCCAAACCATCCTGCTCGACCAAAATTTCGAAGCCGGAAACTTGCCCAGCGGCTGGTCTCGCCAGCAGAACACGCCTTCGCAGGGGTGGATGTTCGGCACCAACCTCACCCTTAGCAGCAGCAATCTTGCGTTTCCTGCCCATACCAAGTTTGCCGCCAGCAACGACGACAAATACGACAACCAATCGGCCACGGCCAACTTGGCCAATAGGGATATGCTTATTACCCCTGTGCTCAATCTTACCTCGCTCAGTGCGGCGCGCCTGTCGTTTGCCACGTACCACACGGCGGCCTATGGCTCTACCGCGGCTGTGGAGATAAGCACCGACGGGGGCTCCACCTGGAGCAGCATTTACACCATACCGGGCGCAGCCGGGTGGCAAAACCTATCGGTAGACCTTACCCCGTATCTTGCATACCCGAACGTGAAAATAGCCTTTGTACATAACGATGGCGGGGGATGGTCCGACGGCATAGGCGTGGACGATGTTATCGTTTTCGAGCCTACCCAAAACGACATCCAACTGATTTCCATCAACACGCCTGCCAACACTGCGGTTGGCTCCGCGCCCATATCCATTACCATACGCAACTATGGCATTTCCACCATAAACTCGTTTTCCTTCGATTGGTCTACGGAC
>CAYYZT010000149.1:0-2058 GCA_964476015.1 uncultured Chitinophaga sp. | reverse complement strand
ATACCGATTTGGTGAACGGCTTGGGCTTGGCACCCGGTGCCAGCAAAACCATTGTGCACAACACGCCACTTATCCGCACCTCCCACGCTATTCTTACCTTGAAAGTAAATACCCGCTTGCCAAACGGCCAAACCGACCCGACACCGAACAACAGCGACACCTTGGCTATGGAATTTGTACTGGGTACCGCCGATAGGAACGTATTGGTAGAACAACATACGGGTTCTTGGTGCCAGTTTTGCCCAGACGGGGCCGTAAAGCTGAAAGCCATCTTGGACTCCTTCCCCGACGTAATAGCCATAGCCATACACAACGACGATGCCATGGACTTTGCCGATGGCAACACCGTGGCTAATGGGTTTGTGGGCGGTTTTCCGGCAGGCACGGTAGATAGAACGCTGTTTTCGGGCGAAAGCAGGGTGGGCATGAGCCGTACCCAATGGCTGAGCCGTACCATAGCGCGCCGCAGCGTGCCGGCACAAGTATTTATAGAAGCCGACAACACCTATGACCCCACCACGCGCCAGTTAACCGTGAACGTATCCGCCAAGTTTTTGGCCGCGCTTAACGGGGATTATCGCCTCAACGTGTTTATTGTGGAAGACAGCGTTACCGGCTCCGGTTCGGGCTACAACCAAGTTAATGCCTATAACACCGTGGCGGGCCACCCTTATTATCTAGCGGGCAGTTCCATTGTGGGCTTTGTACACCGCCACGTGGGCCGCCACTTTATGGGCGGTGCTTGGGGCCAAACAGGCGTAATACCCGTAAACAACATTGTACCGCTTACCCCTTACTCCTACACCTTTACCTATACCTTGCCCGCAAGCTGGAAAACAAACCGCGTTTCGCTGATAGCGGTGGTGCAAGAGTTTGCCGCGCCCACCAGCAAAAGGCAAATAATGAACGCCTTGCAACTGGACCTGAACACCAGTGCGGCACACAACCATAACGTGATAGCAAACCCCACGGCCATTGAGCTTACAGGCATTGTACACAATAGCTGTGGCGGTGGCAAAACCGGTGAGATAGGTTTGCAGCCCATAGGTTGCAGCGATTGTGTTTTTGAATGGAGCAGCGGCCAATCGGGCAGTTTTATCTGGGGGCTTTCCTCGGGCAGCTATACCGTTACCATGAGCAACACTTCGGGCGTAAACGTGGTGCAAACCTACACCGTGTACGGCCCCATCAACCCTAACCCTACCATAAGCAACAACGGCAACGCCACCCTGAACGTGGCCGGTGGCACGCCGCCCTACACATACAATTGGAGCAACGGCGGCACCAGTGCCAGCCAAACCAACCTGCCCACGGGCACATATAACGTAACAGTTACCGATAATGCGGGCTGCTCCATAGTACACGAGCTGAAGGTGGAAAACACCGTGGGCATCGGCAACGCGCCCAGTACCATTAAGTTTAGCGTGTACCCCAACCCCACCGCCGGAAACGTGACCGTGGAGGCAGAGTTGGGCAACCATAGCGAGGTCACCATCCAAATTTTCAATACCCTGGGCGCTTTGGTAAAAGAGCAAAAGCTAACCGGTTCGGCACATTTGGTAGAGATAGTGGACCTATCCGCCCAAGCCAACGGCGTGTATTTGGTGAAGGTAATAGCCAACGGCACCACTGGCCTACAACGGTTGGTATTGAACCGTTGATAAACAAAACATCGAAACAGACTTAAAACGGGAGGCCCTTAAAACAGCTTCCCGTTTTTGTTTTTTGGGAAGTGTTGGTTTTTGATTCCACTACCAATTTGTATCGAATGCTTGCAAGATGCAGACAATTCTGGCACAACTGGTTTAGGATGATATTTTTCATTAACCTTTGCAACATCGGTATTTTTGCTCGCATGTGGCTTTTGATAATAAGCCGAATTTGTAGTTGGGGCGGTTTGGGTTTCGGGCTACTTTAGCACCATCACCCAACACTATACGCCATGATGCTACCTATGCTGATGAAATGGGCGTTGAAGAGCTTCCGCAGGGAGCAGTTGCAGCGCCTTTCCGAAATGCTCTCCCCGTTGGTGGCCTTTTGGCTGCGGGGCAACCGGTA
>CAYYZT010000148.1:4210-7823 GCA_964476015.1 uncultured Chitinophaga sp. | reverse complement strand
GTAGGAAATGCACATGCCCCAAGTGCAAAGGCCAATGCCACCAACACTAGTGCCAGTGCGGCTTGTAGCCCGGTGAGCCATCTAGCGGCACCCAAACTGGCCATACCCCGAGCCGCCAATATAGCCGCAAACGGGAACAGCACATAGATATAATGCGGTAACTTATAATCTGAAAATGAGAGGGCTATAAATGGTAATATAAACCCAAATAGGCTTATCACCTCCTCCCCTGCCGGAATGCGGAACAGTTGGCTAAAAGCTTGTCTAAAAGCCCGCCACAGCCCAATTACAGCCAACAACGACCACGGCAAAAACGACCATAAAAACGTATGCACAAAAAAGAACGGCGAAGGCGGTTGCTGCCCCATACCTGAGTTAATAAAGGGGTTATCGCCAGTAAGCCTACCGAAGCTCTGCGCCCAAAAGTAAAAGTACGGCCCAAAGCTTCCGTATTGTTGGTATAACCCGTACAACATGGGCGACAGCATAATGCCCACCAGTATCACTACTACTAACCACTGCCACTTGAAAAAGTTGGCCCACTGCCGTTTCAATACCCAATCGGCACCAAAAGCGAGCATGGGCACCATCAAGCCAATGGGGCCTTTGGAAAGCATGGCCAAGGCAATGCCCACGGAAATGCCCAATATGTTTGCCCAACTGCCCGTGCGCAGAAAATCCGCTATTTGCCATACGGCGAAAATAACCGCCCCCACTAGCATGGTATCAGTACGCACATCATTGTTGATGAGGAACATGGCTTGGCAAGATGCCAGCATTATGGCGGCCCAAAATGCCGTGGAGCGCGGATAATACAACTTGGCAAAACGATAAGTGCTATAAACCGCCAACAAGGAAAACAGCAAGGAAAAGAGCTTATAGCTCCAATTGTGTACGCCGAAAATTTTGAAAGCCAAGGCGGTGGTCCAAAACAGCAGCGGCGGCTTGTCCAAATAATCCTTGCCCAAATGCTGCACTTGCAAATACTCGCCATTCTGCAACATTTCCAACGAAATGGAGGCGTACTGGGAGGCATCCACATCCATCACATCCACTTGCAAGCCAGCCCAATAGGTGGCTATCAAGGCCAAAAAAGCGGCCAACAATACTATGGGATTGGGAAGGGGCATATGGCAATATTACGCCTTTCCAAAGATATGCGCACTAAATGCACATCAAATCGAATTGGCGGGTAAAGCCGCCCGTACTGGTTACAAATCCAAAGGTCACGCAAGCGTTATCGCCCATCCCTACAAAGAAATTACCTACATATGATGACCGACCTACGCTATTGTGTTGCATGGGTAGTCCTATCCCATTCTTATAAAACTGCACGGAGAGCAAAGTCCCTTCCCTGTTTACCGGTATCTCATCCCAATCTATGGCAAAGCGTACCGAGTAATACCGCTCATTTGTATTGTTGAGTATAGAACTGGTATCAATCACCGTCGCTATTTCCGCGCCTTGATACTCGGGGTCCCAAAAACTCAGCGTTAAGTCATCCGGTGGTTTTACACAGCCTACCAGCAACACGGCAAACCATATGGAAACAATTAAAAGCCCTTTCATAATCTAAAATTTCATGGTGAACCAAAAACCCATGCCCGTTGGGGCGTACCCATTCTCAAACTGTGGTACCAATCGCAAATCCATGGTACTAAAAGGATTTGGCGCATTCAATACTGGCTTGGGAGGTGCTTTCTTTATACGCGTCCACGCAAATACCGAAATGCCGTACATGGCCACCAAAGACGGAAGCGCGATGCGGAAATACTTTTTCCGTTGCTGCTTCCCGGCTTCATACAACTGTTTCTCCTCTTCGTATTCCAGCCTAAACTGTTCCAACCCCTTTATGCCGGTAGTATTGTTGTAATTGTCCAACGCATTGTTGGCGGCATTGCGATGCTGCCTTACATCGCCAGGCATAAAAGCCACTACCAAAGCGGTAATGCCCGCATTAAAAGCCACAATACTCCCTTTAAGTATCGCATTGTTGTTTTTAGCCTTGCTATACGCCTGCATCTCTTGCGAAAACGTTTTGTATGCTGGCGAAATGGCCAATACGGTATCATATTTTACAAAAGCATCGGCGTAGATTTCTACCCTATCCTTAATATACTCCCTGCCCGGTGCCCAAGCCTCTATAGTGTATGTACCCACTGGCAATTCAACACGCGTAAGATTTTTATACTCAACCGCATTCAACCTTACAATGGCGTTGGTAGGCTGCACCTGAAGCAAAATGAAACCGCTTTGGGCAGGTGCGACAAAGGCGGCAAATAAAAACAATACAAACAGAAAATATTTCATGCCCTTTAATTTTGGGGGCGAAAATATAGTTTTCTCGGTAAAATATTCAATTCCCCACACTACTGTTTTTCCGTGAGATACTTCCAGTAGCGGGTAGGCACGTGGCGCAAGTGTAGTTTCAGGTTTTTGCGCTCCACAATATTGGTGCTCTTAAAATAGCCCTGCCACAGTTGCTGGTAATCTTGTTCAGTACCGGAGAGCAGCTCCTGTGGCAGTTGTATGGATTTTATCAGCGTTTCGTCGTCCAACACCACCTTCTCCACCGTTTGGCCATTGTAGAGCATGCCGTAATTGCGCTTAATGTCGTAAATACACCATTCCATGACCGCATATCGGTCTTGGAAATGTTGGTAGGTAAGCGGCAGCACATCAAAATCGGGTGCTATCGGGGCAAAATACAATCCATCCGCCAACTCTTGGAACCGCACAAAGGCATGCATGCGGTGTATCTCGCGGCCCATTTGGCGTACCAACTGGCTTACCCGGAACACGGCATCTTCGTGGTAATAGTTGCTGATGGGTGTTTTCAGGTTGAAGAGCAACCTTAAATACTGGTAAATTATCGTTTCCCGATGGGCATCCTCGGACAGGAAAGTTTTGTAAACATCCACTACCGCCTGATGGCCACCGTAGCGGCTAATGCCGTCGGTTACACGTTGGGCGCACTCGCTGCTAGTGGGCACAAATATGGATTCGCGAACCGAGAAAAGGTCTGTCAAACTGCCCTCCACGCTTATCTCTTCCGGCTCCAGCTTTAAACGGTAGCACTCAAAAACCACCGATAGCAGCCCCTCGTAGGAGCCATCATATTGCAAGTGGCAGTAGGTAACGGTTTTGGTATCCATGGTAACGGTTTCAGGGTTAAAACAAGGCCATCTGTTGCGATGGCTGGGCAGTAAGCGATCCGTCGCCCAGCTCGCCCATTATCATGTCGGGGTAATACTGTTTGTGGCGCAGCAACAAGTTTCCCGGCACTTCTATAAAGTATTTGGCCCGGTTTACAGCCACTTTCATCTTCTTCAGCAAATCGATGTGCAGCTTGCTGGATCTGCGCACCGCTACTATCTTCTGTGCGCTTTTCACCCCGATGCCGGGCACGCGCAAAATCATTTCATCCGGGGCGGTTTGCAGCTTTACGGGGTACAGATGCATGTTGCGCAGCGCATATACCAGCTTTGGGTCGTAGCGCATATCCAAATCGGGATGGTCGTCGTCCAATATTTCTTCTGCCTTAAACCCATAGAACCGCATCAGCCAGTCGGCTTGGTACAGGCGGTTTTCGCGCACCAAGGGCGGGGCTTCC
>CAYYZT010000148.1:2206-4200 GCA_964476015.1 uncultured Chitinophaga sp. | reverse complement strand
GTGTGTCGTGGCTCACGGGAATGTAGCCCGAATAATAGACCCGTTTCAGGTTTTGGTTATGGTAAAGGTCGCTGGAGAGGCGCAGGATGTGCAAATCCGTTTCGGGCGAGGCACCCACCACCAGTTGCGTGCTTTGGCCAGCAGGGGCAAACAGCGGGGCATTTTTCACCTGTCTTTTCTCCGCTTTGTATTCCACGATGGCCTCTTTGAGATAGTTCATCGGATGGTACACCTGTTCGTAGCTTTTATCCGGCGCTATCAGTTGCAGGCTTTGCTCAGAGGGCAGCTCCAAATTGGCGCTCAACCTATCGGCATAGAGGCCCGCTTGCTGCACCAACTCGTTACTGGCACCGGGAATGAGCTTGATGTGGATGTAGCCGTTAAAGTTATGTACCGTGCGCAAATCCTTGGCGATGCGCACCAACCGCTCCATAGTGTAATCGGCATTTTTGAAAATACCGGAACTGAGAAACAGCCCCTCGATATAGTTTCGCTTATAAAAACCGATGGTAAGGTCTACCACCTCGTCCACCGTAAAAGCCGCCCGCTTAATATCGTTGCTCTTTCGGCTCACACAGTAGGCACAATCGTAGATGCAGTAATTGGTGAGCAGTATTTTCAGCAACGATACGCACCGGCCGTCTTCGGTATAGCTGTGGCAAATGCCCATGTTGTTGGAATTGCCCAGCCCGCCTTTTTTATTGGCCCGCTCGCTGCCGCTCGATGCGCACGATACATCGTACTTGGCCGCATCGGCCAGTATATTCAGCTTCTCTTGTACCCGTTCGTTCATCGCAACCACCAATATGGCTGCAATATAAAAATTTTAGCTGAAAATACTAATTATGTTAGTTGTTATTTTCGGCCACTTCATTTTGGTTAGGATAGCCCTCCGCCTTGGCACGCTTGTTCCAGAAGTAATAGAACGGCAAGCCCGAGGCTATCAGGGCCAAACCGATACCAGCCTCACGCGGCTTATCATAAATGGTGATGATAACCAATGTAATACAAAAAATGATGAATAAAGCCGGTATTACTGGATAGCCTACCACTTTATATGGCCTTGGGGCATCTTTCATTTTCTTCCTCAACACAAACACACCGAAAGCACCCGCACCATAAAAGATAAACGCGGCAAAGATGAGCATATCGGTCAGTTGGTCGAAGTTGCCCGAAAGCACCAATACCGATGCCCAAAAAACCGTAATCATAATAGAGTTGCCCGGCGTGTGGAACTTAGGATGCACGGTAGCCGCTTTGCGGAAAAACAGGCCATCCTTGGCCATGGCATAAAACACGCGCGGCGCGGTAAGTATGGTGCTATTGGTACAGTTGAAAGTAGCTATCAATATCAACCCAGCGATTGCCCAGCCACCGTACTGGCCAAATATTTTTAGGGCCATGTTTACGGCCGGGATGCTGTTGGGGTTGGCCTGTTTGTTGGCTATTATCTCGGTAACGGGAGATACGTACAGGTACACAAAGTTGATGGTAAGGTAGATAAGCATTACCAGCAGCACGCCAAAGGTGAGCGCCAGCGGTATATTGCGCTTGGGGTTCTTTACCTCGGCACCCAAAAAGCCTACACTGTTCCAGCCCTCATAAGCCCAAAACGCCGCCAACATGCCCCCAAACAGAGCTGTAAGTAGGTTGTTCTCCACTTTTGGAATGGTGATGGTTTGCTGTAGGTGGTCCCAAGAACCTTCTACACTGGCCAAGCCTGCCAAAGCCAAACCAAATATGGCAATAACCACCGTGGAGGCAAATATTTGGGCAATAAAACCGCCGTACTTTACCCCATTGTAATTCACTACACCCAATAAAGTTATCAAACCGATAGTGAGCAGCTTGATGCCTGCATCCTTAAACGGCGAGAACACATGTGCGATGGTGCCATCTTCGAGCGTGTAGGATATAAACTCGATGTTCTGCCAATCCAGCGGCAGCTCGGGCAAGGGCCAAATGGAATGTACCGAGCCCGCAAAAACATAGGC
>CAYYZT010000148.1:0-2196 GCA_964476015.1 uncultured Chitinophaga sp. | reverse complement strand
TAGGCTATTGAGGCAATGGTAGCGCACTGTATAACGGCAAACGATGTCCACCCGTACAAGAAGGCGAAAAACCGGCCGTACATACGCTTAAAATACACATATTGCCCGCCGCTATCGGCTATCATACCGGCTACCTCGGCATTGGTAAGGGCACCCATCCAGGTTACCAAACCCGCTAGCAGCCAGCAAAGCAGTATGAGGCTCGGCGAACCCAAATCCTCGCTCATAGGGGCCACCTTCTTAAACACCCCGGAGCCGATAATGGAACTGATAACGAGCAATACTACGGTTACTAAACCGAGGGTAGGCTCCAGCTTGGGAGCATTGGTGTTTGGTTTCATGCGGCAGTAGCGATATGTGCGTTCAAAGGTATTATTTTTTATGTTTCCTTATCCTGTAAAAAAAGGGCTGCCGCAAGTAAACCCACGGCAGCCCCCACACATCAACTTAGAATCTCGCGATTCCCCGTTATCCTTTCAAAGTGAGTGCCATTTGCTTGCAAACTGGTTTATACGTATGTATTGGCCATTCCCCCGCGACAGATCATGTTAACTACACGCCCCAATACCCGAGTAGATTTGACGATGCAAATCCACAATCCGAAACCATATCAATAAAACTAGAATACAAATGCGATGATGCCACATAGGTTGCGCCAGAAAGGGTATTGGAGGGAAACCAAAGGGAACGGCTGCTCTTGGAACAGTTTTTCGACTGTTTAACGGCAGGAGAATTAGCAACCCCAAAAACCTTCGTTATGAAACCCTTGAAACTAATCTTTGCAACCGTGCTGGCATCGAGCATTTTTCTTGCTTGCAGCACCACCAATACTACTAGCACCAGCGATATAAATAATGGCACTGTTGGCACCATGGGCAGCAACACCAATCCCGGTAATTTTAACACCGGCACCGGCACTATGGGCGGCGGCACGGGCACAACCGGCGGTGGCACCATCGGCAGCAGCGGCACGGGTGCCGTAGGCAGCGGCAATGCTACCGATGTGAACCCCGGCAGCAATGCTGGCTCTGGTAGTGGCAGTGGCACTACTGGCTCGGCGGGCGGTGGCTCCTCGTTGTCTTCCGGCGGCACGCAACCGTTGGGCACCCAGCAATTTTCCGGTTTCTCCCTGTGGGACAGCGATCGCAGCAGCGGCCTTTCCACTTCCGAGTTTAATGCCGGGTTTATGCAAGACGGCCTTTACAAACAGTGGGATACCGATATGGATGGCTTTATCAGCCCTGCGGAATACAATGCGGGCGTGTACAGCCGTTGGGACCGCGATGCGAGCGGCGGCATCAGCAACGACGAATGGACCAGCCGTAACAGCGTGTGGGATACCCAGAGCGACCCTAACCTGCAAATGAACACTTGGACCAACAACAGCAACAAGGATATGACGCTCGACCAATTCAATACCAACTTCGGGCAGGCCAGTAACTTTAAGCTTTGGGATTTGAACAAAGACGGCCACTTGAGCCAAGATGAAATGAACCGGGGCATCTACAAAGCCATGGACCGTAACGGCGACGGCATAGTGGATAGCAGCGAATTTAACGGGTATTACATCAACAACAATATCGGCAGCCTTAACAATTCAAACACGCCTGGCACCACGCCTCGCTAAGATAAACCTGTATTTTCCTTTTCTGAGGCCGTGCGGTTATTGCCGTGCGGCTTTTTGTTTATATCAAGCCCAATACGTCTTCGCGTACCCAGCCCACTTTGTCGCCCGTAGTGTCGGCCAGTTTTATTTTCTGCCAGCCATCCTCGCTATCCAGCAGGGTTACTTTGGTTCCTTCGCGAAGGATAAACAAATCCGTGCTCGCCATATCAGGGGCGGCTTTCACGTAAGTATTGGTAACGATGATGATGCCTTGGGTAATGGTATTCTCAAATTGATATTGCTTTCTGGCAAAAAGAATGAGCACTACCGAAACCGCCAACAGCAGCCCCATTGCTCCAAAAGCAATGCGCCGCAGCCACAACGATGGCGCAAAGATATAAGCCGCGCCAAAAATCAACGCCAGCCAAACCGCCCCCAATGCCCACATGCCCCACCCCGAAGCGGAACGGCTCTGTATGGTGTTGCGGTACCATTTGGCGAAAGGAAATTCCTCGGCGGGCTCTACTTTGTCGGCAATACGGAGGTTGGCGAGCTTAAGGTTGAAAACGGCATCCACGTGTTCCGGTTCC
>CAYYZT010000147.1:7071-7872 GCA_964476015.1 uncultured Chitinophaga sp. | reverse complement strand
AACTCGCGACCCCGACCTTGGCAAGGTCGTGCTCTACCAGCTGAGCTACTTTCGCTTTTGTTTTTACAGAAAAGAACGTTGTTGTTCCGTAATTGTGGATGCAAATATAAGCACTCTAATCTTACTTGTGCAAGCTTTTTGCAAAAAATTATGGTTCGGAATTGAAGATTTGTTTCAACTCGTTGAGTTTCATCAGGCTTTCTACTGGGGTAAGTGTATTAATGTCTATCTTTTCCAATAATTTGCGGGCTTCGGCGGCGGCGCGGTCGTTCATTTCGAAGATGCTGAGCTGGTAGCCGGGGTTCTCGATTTTCTTCACCTTGCTGCCCAAGCTATCGTCGCTGATGTGCTTTTGCTCCAATTCTTTCAAAATGGTATTGGCCCGCTCCACAATAGGTTTGGGCATGCCCGCCATTTTGGCCACGTGTATGCCGAAACTGTGCCGTGTGCCGCCCTCCTGCAACTTGCGCAAGAAGATTACTTTGTTGCCCACCTCTTTGGTAGCCACGTTATAGTTTTTGATACGGGGCAGCTTGTTGGCCAGTTCGTTTAGTTCGTGGTAGTGAGTAGCAAAAAGCGTTTTAGGGCGATAGAGTCCGTTGTTGTGCAGGTATTCGGCAATACTCCAAGCAATGGAAATGCCATCATACGTGCTGGTGCCACGGCCAATCTCATCCAGCAATATCAGGCTGCGGTCGCTGATGTTGTTCATGATGCTGGCCGTCTCGTTCATCTCCACCATAAACGTACTCTCGCCGCTGGAAATATTGTCGCTCGCCCCTACCCTAGTAAACACCTTAT
>CAYYZT010000147.1:3760-7061 GCA_964476015.1 uncultured Chitinophaga sp. | reverse complement strand
ATGCCCAGCCGCGCCTTGGTGGCGGGCACAAAGCTGCCCATCTGCGCCATGAGCACAATCAAAGCCGTTTGCCGCAGCAGTGCCGATTTACCCGCCATGTTGGGGCCGGTAATCATAATTACCTGCTGGCCTTCGTTATCCAACATTACATCGTTGGGCACATATTGCTCGCCCACGGGCAGTTGGCGTTCGATAACGGGGTGGCGGCCTTCTTTAATGTCCAACACGGTACTGTCGTCAATCTCGGGTTTGGCGTAGTGATATTTCACCGCCGCCTCGGCAAACGACATCAGGCAATCCAACCTTGCAATAAGCGAGGCGTTAACCTGTATGGGGCGTATATAATCGTGGGTAAAATAAACCAACTCGTTGAACAGCTCCGTTTCCAGAGCCAGTATCTTCTCGTCGGCAGTAAGTATTTTTTCCTCGTATTGCTTCAGTTCCTCGGTAATATAGCGTTCCGCATTGGTGAGCGTTTGTTTGCGCATCCACTCGGCGGGAACCTTATCCTTATGGGCATTGGTCACTTCCAGATAATACCCGAACACGTTGTTGAACGCCACCTTGAGCGACGAGATGCCCGTGGCCTCGCTTTCGCGGCGTTGTATGTCCAGCAAATAATCCTTGCCGCTGCGAACGATGCGGCGCAGGTCGTCCAGTTCGGTACTTACGCCCGCTTTAATGGCGTTGCCCTTTTGGATACTTACCGGCGCATCGTCTTCCATTCCTTTTTCAATCCGCTCCCGCAACAGGTCGCACGGGTTAAACTGGTCGGCTATTTTTTTAAGATACTTGTTACCACTCGCTTTGCAGGCTTCTTGTATAGGCACTATGGCTTGCAGGGCACGCTTTATCTGCACCAACTCGCGAGGGTTTACCTTACCCAATGGCACTTTGCTTATCAGGCGTTCCAAATCGCCTATTTGCTTGATTTGCACCCGCAGGGCATGGGCAAGGTCAGCATCCTTTATCAGATGTTCCACCACGCTCAACCGCTCCTCGATGGGTTTGGCATCCTTTAGCGGCAGCACCACCCAACGCTTTAGCAGGCGCGAGCCCATGGGCGAACAGGTGAGGTCGAGCACATCAATCAACGCCTTACCCCCGTTGGGGCTGCCGATAAGCTCCAAATTGCGGATGGTGAACCTATCGAGCCACACGTAATGGTCTTGCTGTAGGCGAGAAAGGGCCGTAATGTGTTGTAGATTTGGGTGTTCCGTTTCGCCCAGATAGTGCACGATGGCCCCCGCGGACACAATGCCAGCCTTCAATTCATCCACCCCAAAACCCTTCAGCGAATTGGTGCCGAAATGCTTTAATAGTAAATCTTGGGTAAAATCGAGGGTAAAAATCCAGTCTTCGAGATGATAGGTATAAAACTGGCCGCCGAAATCCTCCTTAAAAATTTTCTGCTTCGCCTTGCTATATATCACCTCCGAAGGCTTGAGGCTCTGCAATAGGTTTTCGATGTAATCCCTGCCGCCCTCGGCCACGTAGAACTCGCCCGTACTAATGTCCAGAAACGCCACGCCGAGGCTATCGCCGTTGTAGTGTACCGCCGCCAGAAAGTTGTTTCGGTTATGGTCCAGTATCTTATCGTTGATGGCCACGCCGGGCGTAATCAGTTCCGTTACTCCCCGCTTTACGATGGTTTTGGTCATCTTTGGGTCTTCCAGTTGGTCGCAAATGGCCACCCGGTAGCCCGCCCTTACCAGCTTGGGCAGGTAAGTATCCAGCGAATGGTGGGGGAAGCCCGCCAGCTCAATTTCGCTGCTGCTGCCCGCACCTCGCTTGGTAAGCACAATGCCCACTACCTTGCTGGTAATGATGGCATCTTCGCCAAAAGTCTCGTAGAAATCGCCCACACGGAACAACAGCACCGCATCCGGGTACTTGCTCTTTATCTTGTTATATTGCCCCATCAGCGGGGTTTCCTTGGGGGCTTTGGCGGTCTTGGTCATGGCAGGGATACTAAGTTACTGGTTATTGATTAATTGGTTGACTTGTTAATCGGTTGATTTGTTGATTTGTTGGAGGATACACGGTTGACAACCGATGAAAAAGTTCGACAAATAACCTGTCAACCTGTAAGAAGCTCCTACGGATAACACCCTGAAGCCTGCACGGTAGGAAGAATTAGCAAGACGGCTACGGCAGTAACTCAAAAGCGCTGCACCAGTGCCAGTAGGTCCTTACAGGATGACAAAATTTATGCTGGCTCACATCAAATCGAACAAATTCCTTACACCCACATAGCGGTTGGCGATAAAACCTTCGCCGTAGCGTACGTTGAGGATGGTGCCAAACTCAATGGCGCGGGCCCGCACCATCTCTAAAAATTGCGGGGAAGAAATAAAGGTATCAGGCTCCTTAATGTCGGCGGCAGGGTTGAAGAACTGCGATTTGTAAGCTAGCACCGATTCCATCTTTTTATCCAAATGCTCCGAAATATCCACCACCAAATCTGGCTTGATATAAAGGGCCTGTATGTAATGATATACCACCCTTGGCCGCCAGTGTTTTTGTGGCTGGCCGTTTTCGTCCGTGGTTTCTATGCGGGAAAGGCCGGAAAGGAACGCCGCATCGGCTACCAGCTTGCATGATCGGCCATGGTCTGGATGGCGGTCGTTGGGGGCGTTGCACAGGATGATTTCGGGGCGATATTTGCGTATGGCACTGATAACGGCCAATTGGCTTTCTTGGTTGTTTTGGAAGAAGCCATCGGCCAAGCCAAGGTTTTCGCGGGCGTGTATGCCCAATATTTTGCCCGCGGCCTCGGCTTCTTGCAAACGGATGGCGGCACTGCCACGGCTGCCCAGCTCGCCTTGGGTAAGGTCTACAATGCCCACCTTATACCCTTTCTCCAAATGCGACAGTATGGTACCGCCGCAGCCCAGTTCCACGTCGTCAGGATGTACGCCAATGGCCAGCAGGTCCAGTTTCATTTTTGCAATAGCTTTTCAATGGCCCCTTTTACCCTGCCCGCTGTGGGGCTAGTAAAGGTGTAGAAGAAATCCACCACCTTGCCATCCTTGTCGATTAAATATTTATGGAAATTCCAGCGCGGCTTGGAAGAGAGTACGCCGTTCTTGTCTTTATTGGATAGAAACTGGAACACTCCCGACGTTTCGGGGCCTTTTACGTGTACCTTCTCCATTATAGGGAAGCTCACGCCGTAATTACGCTCGCAAAACTGTGCGATGGCATCGCCCTCGCGCGGCTCTTGTCCCTTAAAGTCGTTGGAAGGGAAGGCCAATATCTCAAAACCCTTGCTGTGGAATTCTTGATAGAGCACCTCCAA
>CAYYZT010000147.1:0-3750 GCA_964476015.1 uncultured Chitinophaga sp. | reverse complement strand
CCAAATCTTTTAACTGAGGGGTAAAGCCACATTCGGTAGCGGTGTTTACCACCATTACCACTTTGCCTTTGTAGTCGGCAAGGTCTACGTCCTTGCCTTGCAGGTTTTTAACCTTAAACTGGTGCAAACTTTGATTACCCATAACAATTCAGGTTTTATAGTAAACACCCCCGTGTTTATTGTTCCTGTACTTCCAGTTCCAATTCTTTGGCAGCGAGGTAGCGTTCGGCATCCAAGGCGGCCATACAGCCCGTGCCTGCCGCGGTAACGGCTTGGCGGTACACCTTGTCCATCAAATCGCCGCAGGCAAACACGCCCTCCACGTTGGTGCGGGTAGAGCCCGTTTCCACCAGTACGTAGCCTTGGTCGTCCATATCAATCTGCCCTTGGAAAATCTGCGAGTTCGGCACGTGGCCGATGGCAACAAAAAAGCCCGTAATCGGTATCACCTGGGCTTCCCCAGTATCCTTGTTGCGAATGCGTACCCCGTCTACGCCTTGGTCGCCCAATATCTCGTCGGTTTCGGTATTCCAGTACACAATGATGTTCTTGGTTTTGAACACCCGCTCCTGCATTATCTTAGAGGCGCGCATCTCGCTACGGCGGATGAGCATGTGTACCGTTTTGCAGAGCTTGGAAAGGTACAACGCCTCTTCGCAAGCGGTATCGCCAGCCCCTACTATGGCCACGTCTTGCCCCCGGTAGAAAAACCCGTCGCACACGGCACAGGCGGAAACGCCGTGCCCGTTCAAACGGTTCTCGCTTTCGATGCCCAACCACTTGGCAGAAGCACCCGTGGAAAGGATTACCGACTCAGCCTCGATGGTTTTGGTGCCATCCACTACTACCTTTTTCGGATCAGCGGAAAAATCCACTTCAGTGACCAAACCGAAGCGCACATCGGTGCCCATACGCTTGGCCTGGGCCTCCAAATCGGCCATCATGGTGGGGCCTTCCACCCCTTTCGGGTAGCCTGGAAAATTCTCCACATCGGTAGTAATCATCAACTGGCCGCCCGGCTGCAAACCTTGGTACATAACCGGATTCATATTGGCACGTGCGGCATAAATGGCTGCGGTGTAGCCCGCCGGGCCGGAGCCTATAATCAAACACTTCACTTTCTCGATGGTGCTGTCGCTCATGGATATAACTATTTCAACTGATTGGTAAACGGGTTTTGCAATATCAAAGTTCAAACAACGAATAGGTTTCGCAGTATTGTTTATGCAAGCTGCTAAAGTAAGGATTAAGAGCGGCAAAAAGGAGAAGTAAATGGTTATATTCATCAACAAAAGTGGATAACATGCGCACGTTATCCCTCTCCACCACTATAACTTCCCTAACCTTAATAATCTATTGGAATGGTGAACCGTAACAATACTTATTTCACTATCGTTTACCAAACGATAGATAATACGATAATAGCCGCCCACTATTATCTCTCTTATATCCGAAGAACCAATTTCGGGTACTATTCGACCCGTTAAAGGAAATGACTTGTAGTTTAGCGTACCTTGGCGAATCCAATGCAATGTATTCGGCAACATCGTTTACATCATCCAACGCTTGGGTTGACCAAATTACTCGAACCATTTTTTCAGTCTTTCCTTAGCCTGTTCGGTAGTAAACGTTTCGCCCTTTTCAATTTGCTCAAGCCCAGTTTCAATCTTGCTCAATAGAATAATGCGATCAATCACTTCTTCTACGGTGAAATTATCAGGAAGCCCTTCTATCGAACTTATCAATTGCTTTTTGCTAAGCATACAACAACGTTTATTAAGATAAACCCAAGATAATAAAACTTAGTTTACGGATTCTTACTCCGGAATAATAATCGTCTCCACCTTGCTGCCGTAGCCGCCCCAAATGCCGAGGCCGCCCTGTATGTTGGTTTTGATTTTTACGGGCGAACTGATGGGGCCGCTGCCGCCATCGTTTTCTATGGTGCGCCAAAAATCGTAGTGGGATTTGGGTATGGCACTAAACTTTACCTGCACGGTATCGCCCTTCCAAAAGTAGCCGTACACGTCAAAGTCGATATCGTCTTGGTCGGGCTGGCCGCGCTCCACAGGCAGGGTCACGGTTTGGCCGTTCACTAGGTTATCATCAAAAACGGAACTGCTCAATGCGGGATAAAAAGACTGGCTGTTGCGCTTGGTAAAGTAGCGCAGGAAATTACCTGTGGTATCGGGGTCGCTATACGTTACCAATACGCTCACCAACGAATCGCGATTGGGGTCGTCGTGCGGGCGTATGCTCAAGCTAATGGAAAGCTGGCCGGGAATATAAGTAGCAGCGGTAAGCACTTCCCCCTCCACCTCTACCCTAAGGTTGTAGCCAGTATTCAGTTTGCCCACAAACACGCCCGTGGTATCGCCCAGGTAATAGTTGATGATATTGGGCACGGTATAAATGCACACGTTGGGAATCTCCTGCGTGGAATCGCTAAAAGAAAAGCCGAACGCCGCCGCGGCCTGTGCCTGTACGCTGGCGGGGAGATCTTGCACGCAAAGCTCGATGAGCTGTATGGTATCGGTTTCGTTGAATACCGTTATTACGGCATCGTGTACAAAGTAGCTGGCTATGTCGTTGAGGGAGATGCCGCCAAAGAAAGGCGTGTTGCGGGTAAGCAGCACATACGGCGGCACGTCGTTCTCTATAAAACCTTCCACCACAATGCCGTCTTCCGGCGGGGGCAGGTTCAAATCAATAACCTTGTTGCAAGCCGAAAACATCGCCAAGCAACATAAGAGGCCATATATCCAAACGCGCTTCATCAAAATTTAAAGTTCCAGGTGAGGGAAGGCAGTACAGGGAACAGGGACGATTGCTTGGCTTGCACATCCAAGTTGCCCGATGATATGTCCCCATCAACATCATAATAGATAAAGTATGGGTTCATGCGGTTGTACACGTTGTACACCGAAACGGTAATATCGGAGTAAAACTTCGTTTTCGGGAAAATGTACGTAGCGGCAATATCCATGCGGTGGTACGCATCCATACGGTAGCTGTTTCGGTCGCCATATTGGTTCACCACTTGGCCACTGATAAAGTACCTGCCGATGGGCAACGTGGTGGTTTGGCCCGTGCCGTAAACAAACGTAGCCGAGAGCCGCCATTTCTTGTTCACCTCGTACATTACCACTATCGACAAATCGTGCCTGCGGTCAAACTTGGCCGGGAAACGCTTGCCTTCGTTGATGTCTGGAAACTTCCGATCAGTCCATGCCAGCGTATAGCCAATCCATCCGTTGAGTTTTCCGGTAGCTTTTTTGAAGAAGAACTCCGCGCCGTAAGACCTTCCTCGGCCAAAAACAAAACCGTCCTCGATATCCGTATTCAACTCAGGCGTAAAGCTTTCGCCATACTCAATCTGGCTGAACATGTCCTTGTAGTACAGTTCTACCGAGGTCTCGAACATGTTGTTCTTGAAATTGTGGAAATAGCCCACCGCATATTGTATAGCCAACTGTGGCTTCACCCTAGCAGTGCTGGGCACCCAGAGGTCGGTAGGCAGGCTGGTGGTGCTGCTGCTTACCATGTGTATGTATTGGTTGTTGAGCGTTACCCCTGCTTTAATGGACGATACTTCGTTTATCAAGTATCGGAAGTTTACCCTTGGCTCGGCGCGCACGTAAGTAGCAATATTCTCATTCCGCCCATAGCGCAACGTATCCAAAATGGCACCCGTTTCGCTAAACACCTTCTTCTCCAACGGCCCCACGTGGCTAAACAACGACCCACGGA
>CAYYZT010000146.1:2233-7959 GCA_964476015.1 uncultured Chitinophaga sp. | reverse complement strand
TGGCGGCTTCCAAAGCAACCAGAACAATGCCGGCAACAAGGGCGACAACAACACCGCCGGTACGCAAGGCAAGCCCGGCGGCACGGGTGCTGCCAACGATGGCGGCGATGGTAGCGGTAGCGGCGGCGGAAAAGGCGGTGGCGTAGGCCCCGGCTTTGGTACCGGAACCGGCCCGGGCAGTGGCAGCGGTGTTGGCGGCGGCGATGGTAGCGGAAACGGACCAGGCAGCGGCTCTGGCTCCGGGCCGGGGTATGGGCTGGGCAACAGGCAGGCTACCAACAAGGTTTATCCCAAGGATATCCAAAACAAGTACGGCACGGTGCGTATCAAAATATTTGTGAACAGCACCGGCAAAGTAATAAACGCGGCATACGACCCTAGCGGCTCTACCACCAACGACAGCTATTTGGTAAACAAATCGAAAGAAGCGGCCATGAAGTGGGAATGGAGTGCCGACCCACAAAACAGACCTGAGCAAGTAGGCTGGATTGATTTTGTGTACAAGCCACAATAATATCATAGAGGCAAATCCCGAAGGGGTGGAATTATTATAGAAAGGCCACAACGCATAAACCCTATATAGAATTTACATAGGCATCGTAACTTTGCCGTATGAACTACCCAGAAACGGTGCAGTGGCTGTTTGCCCAGTTGCCTATGTTCCAGCGCGTGGGAGCGGCAGCTTTCAAAAAAGACCTTACCAATACCCTAAAACTGATGGCCGTGCTGGGCGAGCCGCAGCGCAGTTTTAAAACCATCCATATAGCGGGCACCAACGGCAAAGGCACCACGGCACATGCTTTGGCGGCCATCCTTACCACGGCGGGCTACAAAACGGGCCTGTACATCTCACCCCACTACAAAGACTTTAGGGAGCGCATCAAAATAGACGGCCAGTACATCGGCAAGGACGAGGTGGTGGATTTTGTAGCGAAATACCAAGATGCCTTTACCGAGATACAGCCCAGCTTTTTCGAGATGACGGTGGCCATGGCGTTCGACCACTTTGCCCGCCACCAAGTGGATGTGGCCGTAATAGAAACGGGCATGGGCGGCCGTTTCGATTCCACCAACATTATCATGCCCCAACTGTCCGTTATCACCAATATCGGATACGACCATACCCAGTTTCTGGGCGATACGCTGCCGTTGATTGCTTTTGAGAAAGCGGGCATCATAAAGCCCGGCGTGCCCGTGGTAATCGGCGAAACGCACCCCGAAACCCGGCCCGTATTCGAGCAAGCGGCATCCGAACGCGGTTGTAGGATTACTTTTGCCGACCAACACTACCAAGCCCTCCGTACCGACAGGGCCATTGGCAGCATGACCGTGGACATCGTGAAAAACGGACAGCCTTATCTCCAACATATCCATACCGACCTATATGGCAATTACCAGCTAAAAAACCTCGCCACCGTATTCGGGGCGGTGGAGCAATTACAGTTATTGGGCTACCAAATAGATAAAGCAATACTTTATAAAGCATTGGCTAATATTCAGCAAATCAGCACCTTTATGGGCCGATGCCAAGTGTTGCAACGAGAACCAATGGTGCTGGTGGACAGTGGGCACAACGAGGCGGGTTTTAAGGAAATTTTCAGCCATATAGCCGAACTGGGTTTCGACAAACTGCATGTGGTAATAGGCACGGTAAACGACAAAGACCTGACCAAGATGCTGCCCCTATTGCCCAAACAAGCCACCTATTACTTTTGCAGGCCCGATATTCCCCGTGGCCGCGATGCGGAAGAGCTGAGGATAGCGGCCAATGAATATGGCTTGCAGGGCAGCTCCTACCCCAGCGTGCAGCAGGCATATCAATCGGCATTAAAAGCCGCAGGGGCCAACGAACTGGTTTTTGTGGGAGGCAGTGTTTTTGTGGTTGCCGAGGTGCTGTAAAGCCCTAAGCAATGCGGCGCAAGGTGCCGCCAGAGTTTTCGGGTTGATCCAGATAAGCCAACCCGCGCTCGGTGATGCGGATAAAAACCTCGTCTTCCTCTATCCTAACCACAGCCAAGCCATTGTTTTGCATATAATGGCCTACTTCGGTAGCCACCTCAAGGGTTTTAGGAAGATATTGGAGATGGTTTACTACAGGATAGAAATGTTCCCCATCGGTTTTAAGTCCATCCAGCAATTGGTATAGCTCCGCCTTCACATCGCCCGAAATCAAATCGATGCCCAAAATACTGATGGAGGCACTAAAAGATTCATATCCCTGCCCGTCGAAATCCTTTAAATGGCCCGAGTTTCTCAGCGCATTGCCAAACTCGATGATGCTTGCCACGGCACTGATGCCATGCTCCTCCATAAACGGCACAACGTCCACCTTGGCAGATGGATTTTGCTTGTAGGCTTCGTAAAGCCAAGCGAGCAGGTCATATTTAATCGAGCGGATGCGCATAAAAACAGATTCTAAAGCTAGGCAGTGTTGGGCACAAATACTACCCAGAAAACCGTTTTTAACGGTAGTTTAATATACGCCGAAAAAACATACGCCGCAATATATGCTATTGTTTTTAATGGTGCGGGTTGGAAACATCCTCCCCTATTTTAACATAATAGGCTATACCCAAGCTATCGCCTACCTGCTGCACGTTTCTAAAGGCCCACAAAAGTATGGCCGATAAAATACAGACCGCCCCTAAGAGCAGCCTGAACAGCTTGGCATTGATGGCCATTGCTGGCGTGGCCATGTATTATTGTTTCAGCGTGGTATCGCCGGCGGCACCGGCAAGGCTATCTTGCTGCGCTTGTATCTGTTGGAATTCCTGGATGATTTGCTCAGGCGTTTTGCCCAGGTTGTTCAGCGAAAACTGCACATCGCGGGCCAAAGGGTGCTGTGGGTATTGGGCGATAAAATACTCGTAACGCTCCCTGGCTTTGGGCAAGTCCTTTACATCGTTCTCGTAAATAAAGCCTTGCAGGAAAACCGACTGCGGCACTTTCTCGTACTCGGGATAATCCTTGATCAAACGGTCGAACGTTTTAATGGAATTGTCGAAATCTTGCTTGGCACGGTACAGGTCGGCCGCTTTAAATAGATATCCGCCTGCCAAGCTGTCTTTCGGAAACTTGTCCACAAAATCCAAATAGGCGTTCAAAGTGATGGTAGCCAACGAGTCGTTGAACTTAAAGGCACCTTGGTTGGCATACAAATTGTCCTCGGCTTGTTTCACGTTGGTGGCAAGCTCGTCGCGGTTGGCACCGCAAGAGGCGAATAGTACGGCAGCAAAAGCCAGTGCGATAAAGTATTTCATAGGTAGTTATTTTTGAAAAGCGGGTTAAAATTAGTATTATTTCCATCGAAACCGATGATAGCACACAAAAATCTTACGGCCCTTGTATTGCTGCTGGCCCTATGTGGTTGGGCCTGTTCGCCCAAAACGTGGCAGCGTTTTGCCACGGGCAGCGAGTTGGCCTACCTAGCCCCGCTGGAAACGCAGAAAGACAACCCCTGCTTGCACACCATACACTATGCCCCCAGCGCGGAGTTTGCCCGGCACACGCCGATGCGCTACATCAAAGTACGCTTTTTGATTATGCAGCATACGCCCGGCGACCCCAACACCCTGCAACCCGAAGAGACACCCGCCTACGCCAAACGCCTGCTGGAAATAGTGAACTACAAGCTGGGCCTGAACGAACCCATGACCCTGCCCGTGGGCAACAATACGCCCGTGTTGCCGATAAACTATCGATTTGTGCTCTATATCGACACCGCCAAAGCAGGGGATGCCGGGGTGGACTACGCCGCTGACAGTACCATGGCGTATTTTAACGTAAAAAGCTCCACCAGCGGCCATTATGATAGGCGCGCCTATACCCAATATGCGCCTTATAAAGGCGAGGTGCTGACCATAGTGGTGCAAGAACACCACCCGGATAGCATCAAATCGGCAACGTACAGTGCCAAATCAACGGGTACGGGCTTTTCTGATTGGTTGAAGATTGTGGGCGCGAAACAGTTCTTGGAGAAAACGGTGAACCCTGACGGCTCCATTGCCTATGGCGGGCACCGCGCGAACATTTTCCTGCACGAAACGGGGCATTCGTTTGGCCTGCCGCATACTTGGAACACCAACGATGGCTGCGACGACACGCCCATGCATGCCAATTGCTGGGATAGCAGCTCGCCCAACTGCCCCGACGGCATCTACTCCAACAACATGATGGACTACAACAACCGCCAAGCGGCCCTCACGCCTTGCCAGTTGGGTATTATCCATTACAACTTTGCCAAACTGGGCAGCGCGCAACGCAAATATCTGGTGCCGATGTGGTGCGATTACAAGGCCGATTCCACCGTAAACATCTATTCCTCGGTAGAATGGAACGGTGCCTACGATTTGGAGGGGGATATTGTGGTGCAAAACAGCGGCTCGCTTACCATACGCTGCCGGGTATCGTTGCCCAAAGGGGCCAAGATAATCATCAAGCCCAAGGGCACCCTCATATTGGACGGTGCACACCTTACCAACCTGTGCGGCCAACAATGGGACGGTATAGAAATTTGGGGCAACGAGAAAAACAAGGGCAGCCTCATTGTTTATAAACAGCCTACCATCGATAACGTGGCACACCCTGTGAGCTTGCCTGTATCGCCCTAAGTACGCTTCATTTTCAATGGTCCCGCTTGGTTTAGGGCTGCGGCTTCCAGCAATATTTCTTGGATGCCGGCTAACGGCAGGTCTTCGGCAGGGTGCAGCACCACATGTTTTATAAGCTTTCCGTCGCCTTCCAGCAGGCCGCTTTTGTTAGATAAATGTATGCCCCGGTACATGGCCAGCACTACCCTACCATCTTTGCGTATATTAATATAGCATAGGTTGCCATGGTATGAAAAGAAAGGCAGCTCCCATTTTACGCACTCCTCTACTTGCGGCAACGTGCGTTTTATAACATGGCGCACGGCCAAGGCCATTTCGCGCACCTCGGCGTTTTCGATGCGCTCGAAAAAGTTATCGGCGTTTTCCGGCTTTGGCTTTCGGTTTTGCATTGGTTTTAGAGCCTTTATCGTTGCACGTGTACCACCATGCCCAAGCTATAAGCAGCAACTGGATGGGCAGCCGTGCCCAAGCGGCCAGTGGCGACACGCCCAAAGCGGCACCGTTGGTTTGCGCTAGGTAAATATTGGCGGGGAACACCGCTACCAGCAACAAAATAATGCCCCAAGCGGCTAGTTTACGGTATGGCTCCATAAACAGCAACGCACCCAACGCTATCTCGGCCAAGCCGCTCAAAAACACCAGTTCTTTATGCCAAGGCAGATAGGGCGGCATTATTTTCAGGTACATTTCCGGCACCACGAAATGCATGATGCCCGCCACAATGTAGGCTATGCCCATCAAGTATAGCAGCGGCAGTTTCAACTTATTCATTGCCGCAGTTTTTGCCGATGGTTTCCTTTAAGCCTTGCTCGCCAAATTGTTGGGCCTGTTTCCAGTCGGCACAGGCTTCGGCTTTATTGCCCATTTGGAAGTAAACCTCGCCCCTAAACCTATAGGTAATGCCAGTAGTGGGGTATATGGAAATGATTTTGTTATAGTCGGCCAAGGCCAGCGCAAACTGGCGTTGTTTGGCATACACGTTGGCCCGCTCCAAGTGGGCTTCCATATTTTGCGGATCCAAAGTGATGCATTGGGTAAAATCTATCAGCGCGTTTTCATAGTCGCCCAAAGCCGCCAATACCTCGCCACGGTAATAATAGGCCAGTGCCGATGCCG
>CAYYZT010000146.1:0-2223 GCA_964476015.1 uncultured Chitinophaga sp. | reverse complement strand
CTACCGCCTTGCTATAATACTGAAGGCTCTCTTCCAGTTTGCCCATATCAAAGCTCACAATGCCCGCATACAAATACCCATCGGGCCTATCGGGCAATATTTTTATAAGCTGCTTGAAATGCTGCAACGCCCCCACCAAGTCTTTCATGCCGTATTTCAGGTTGCCCAGTTCGTATATCACCTCGGCCCATCCGGGCTTTAGCTCCAAGGCACGGGTATAATCCTGCAACGCACCCGATTTGTTTTGCATCTCAATTTTCAACTTACCACGGTAGGCGTATGCTTCGGCGTAAAAAGGGTTTTTGGCGATGGCTTGGTCAAGAAAAGAGAGTGCCCCTGTGCGGTCGTGCCCGTTCCATTTGGTAATGGCGTTTTGGTAAAGCTCCTCGGCCACAAGGCGGTCCGTTTCGGCTACGGTGTTCTCGCTTACGGCTTTACCCTCCAGCCAACGGCCCGTGCGTGTTTGGCCGTTGTGATAGGCAAATTTGCCTTGGCCGTGCGGCAAACCATTCAGCCAATCGCCATCATATCGGTCGCCGTTTACAAAATCCATCACGCCTTTGCCGTTGGGCATTAGGTTCAAATCCCACTGGCCGATATACTTGTCCCCGTTTTGGTACAATATCTCGCCTTCGCCACCCATCATATTGAATTTGCCCTTGGCCCTGCCCTGAAGCACATCCATTGTGCCAATGCCCTCCGGGTACAAGCCTTCCGAAATACCGCCTTTATAGATATGGCCATTGGCAAAGCGGATGATACCCTTCTCCATATAATCGGCCGCCCAAAGCCCTTCTATCTCGTCGCCGTTTACCCGGTACAGCACGCCGTGTTCCTCCCGGAAACCGCCGCCCACCAAACCCACATAGCGGTCGCCGTTTTTATAGCGCATCACGCAGTTGCAGGCACTGGTATCCCAACGGCCCGTAGCGGTATCGCCCGTAACGTAGTACATACTGCCCATGCCGTAGCGTTTGCCTTGGGTATATTCGCCTTGGTAAATATCGCCCGTGGCAAAAAACATGTTGCCCATGCCGTGCTTTTGCCCGTTTTGGTACTCGCCCTCGTAGCGTTCGCCGTTTTTCCAACGGTAGATGCCGATGCCTTGGAACACATCGTTTACCAAATTGCCTTCGTAGCTATCGCCGTTGGGAAACTGGAACTTGCCCGGGCCGTGCTTCTCCCCATTGCGGAAACCGCCCTCGTAGGTTTGCCCGGAAGGCCAATAATACTGGCCCGTGCCGTGGAACTGCCCGTCGGCAAACGTGCCTATATACTTTTCGCCGTTGTGCAGGTATAGGGTGCCGTTAAGCGGCTGGCCGTTTTTAAACGTTCCGTCGAATTTATTGCCGTCCTCAAAAACAAAAACGCCCTTTCCATTGGTACAATCGCCGCTAATGCAGCCTTTCTTTTCCTGTGCGGAAAGGGAGAAGGATGCCAACAGGCAATAAAAAAACAGGGCAAAAAGAATGGTGCTGCGGGTATGCATCAGTTAAGGGCGCAAACTGTTGTCGGCTTACAAAAATACGTATAATGGGCGAAATGCTTCCAATATTGCCATAACGAGGATTACATAGCAGCATCAATCAAGATAGAATGTACTGGTACTCTTTCTATCAATCCAAAATATAGACTTGGCCTTTCTGGATTTCAGGTAAAAGTTTGAAAAATTTAGGCAGTAACAGTTCTATGTATTCCAACTCCAACTTTACGACATCAAACACTACTATAGCTAATGCATATTTGTGCATGTTTTGTTGGTATCGTAAATTCTTGTCGATAGTAAGGAGCACATCAAACTCTTGGGCAACGGCAGTTTTCATCAGTTCCCCGTTTTTTAACCCGCTCCATCCCATATAGGTTACGGTATATGCCTCAAACTCTTGTAGATGAAAGCGTAATCCGTGCGGAATACACTCATCAAGCAGCAGCTTTGCCATTGGTAGAGATAAGCAGTTGTTGGGCGTAATGCAATAGTGATGTTACTTGGGAATGCTTTACTACCGGATAATCCTCAAAAAAGCTATCCAATGTTTTCCCGCCCTCCAAATAATCAAACAAGGCTTTAATGGGCACACGGGTACCTTTAAATACCGGTGCGCCGCTTAATATTTCCGGGTCTATCTGTATAATGTCGTTCAGCATTAGTTACAAATATAAGTATCTACTGAATGAGATGCATTTACTGCACCAACAAGTTGCTGTATCTCAATGGAGCAACTA
>CAYYZT010000145.1:1920-7995 GCA_964476015.1 uncultured Chitinophaga sp. | reverse complement strand
CCACGTTTGCGGTAGTGTTGCAGCAGTAGCTGTTTTCGGGCAGGGTGCCGGTGCTGGTATGCAGGTTAACACTGATGTCCGCTACCGAGCTTCCTGCCTTGGTGTATTTGTACCAACCCACCAAGCTATCGGGGCGGCCATTGAAAGAATAACTATGGTTGGCGTTGCCAATAACGGTTTGGATATAGCCATCGTTGGAAGATAGGGTAGGGGCCTCGATGCGGCCAGTGGTACAGCTACCGTTTACCGCTTGGCCAAAGTAGCTCTTGGTTTCCATCCTTACGCAGTAGTTGCCGGTGCGGGCAGTGCCATCGCGAAAGCAGGTTTGCGGGCCAAGGGTGGCGTTGCCACCCCCGGTTTTGTTGGAGTTCCAGTTGGTGGGTTCTTCTTGGTTGCCGCCCACGCCGGTCCAGTTTTCAAAACCTCCGTTCGGCACGGCCGGGGTTTGGGCAATAAGGGTATTGGCAAAAAGAAAAGTAACGGAAAATATGATGGAGTAGAGATGCAACCTCATGGAGTAATCTTTTTTGATCGAGGCCAAATTTTGAAACAATTTCAGGCATTACCAAACCCAACCTGTCCGAATAAACTTTTGGGGACTACTAAGTGGTTGATTTACTTGTGGTTAGTGGGGATGTACAAAATACAATTATTTGTAAACTGTTTCTCTATCGGATTGGTAGGGAATGAAATCGGACGGAGATTTGGTTGGGAATGGTGGGATTGACCAACCGTGCTTTCGGCCATTCGGCCCAAGGGTGTTTTGTAATAATGGAAACCCTTTTTCGGGAATATTTTTGGTAAACCAATCTTAATTAATCCTAAAATACCCACCTTTTACCGAATAAAAGCCCCAACCGGATACCTTTCCGCTATATTTGTGGCACCATGAACATACTCGAACTACAGCATATCCAAAAAAGCTATGGCAGCCACCATGCCAACAAGGATATAAGCTTCAACGTGCCGAAAGGCTCCATCTTCGGCTTGCTGGGCCCCAACGGGGCAGGCAAAAGCACGCTCATACGCATTATCACCAACATCATCGCCGCCGATAGCGGTACTATCCGCATCAACGGCGAGGTGTTTAGAGAGCAGCACCACCAAATCATCGGCTACATGCCCGAGGAACGCGGCCTGTACAAAAAAATGATGGTAGGCGAGCACTTGGTGTACCTAGGCAGGCTAAAGGGCTTGAGCAAGGCCGAGGCCACGCAAAAGGTAAAAGGCTGGCTGGAAAAATTGGGCATTGCCGACTGGTGGAACAAAAAGATTGAAGACCTATCCAAAGGGATGCAACAGAAGGTGCAGTTTATAGCCACCACCCTGCACGACCCGCTGCTGCTGATACTGGATGAGCCTTTCTCCGGCCTCGACCCGGTGAACAGCAACCTCATCAAAGACGAGATTTTCGAGCTGCGTCGCAAAGGGGCCAGCATTATCTTCTCCACCCACCGCATGGAGCAGGTGGAGGAGATATGCGAGGAAATAGTGCTCATCAACCATGGGCAGAACATTTTGCAGGGCCACGTAAAGGCCATCCGCCAGCAGTTTAAGGAAAACAAGTACCAAGTGCTGTACAACGGCAGCGGCCTCAACCAGTCCATAGCCGGTTATGAAACCGAAACCAACGAGGAAGGCCGCTTGGTAATAAAGGCCCTCGAAAACCAAAGCCCCAACCAACTGCTGCGCGCCTTGCTAGACCAAGGACTGGAAATACACCACTTCAACGAGATATTGCCCAGCATCAACGAAATCTTCATCCGTCAAGTACAACGCCCATGAACAAGATTTGGCTCATCATACAACGCGAATATTGGACCCGCGTGCGCAAAAAGTCCTTTTTGCTTACTACTATTTTGGCCCCATTGGGCATGGTGGCACTGTTCGCCGTAAGCATATTGCTCATTCTCGGCGGGCAGACTGACCGCAAGATTGTGGTAATAGACGAGAGCGGCATGTACAAAAACAAGCTGCAAGACCAAAACCACCTGTATTTTAAATACGAGGATACCACCCTCGCGTTTATGAACGAGGTATATAAGAACAAAGGCTACGACGGTATTTTGTACATTCCCCAACCCAAAAGCTGGCAAACCGTGCGGCCCGAGTACCGTAGCGATGGGCAGTTGGGCCAAAGTGCCAAAAGCCACATTACGGCGCAAGTAACCAAGGTAACGCGCAACATCCTTATCGAGCAGCAGCAGATTGACAAGGCGGCCCTTGAGAAAATAAACAACATCGATGTTTCCATATCCGAAAAAATAATTGGCGAGGAAGTGGAGCGCGAGGCCAGTGCCGAACTGGGCATGGCGATGGGATACCTGCTGGGCATCACTATTTATATCGTACTGCTGGTGTACGGCACCATGGTGATGAAGGGCGTGGCCGAGGAAAAAGCGAGTAAGGTTATCGAAATCATCATCTCCTCCGTGAAGCCCTTCCAGTTGATGGTGGGCAAAATAGTGGGCGTGGGCATGGTGGGCCTCACACAGTTTGTTATCTGGGGCATTATGCTGTTTGTGCTGCAATTGGTGGTAATGGGCGTGTTCGCGGGCCAAATGGCCGAGCTTTCGGCCATAGCAAACGACCCTGCGCTCTCCGCTGGCTCGCCTGACCAAGCAGAGATTGCGCGGTTTGTGGCAGCGTTCCAACAAATAAACCTGTGGTCCATCTTCTTTACGTTCCTGTTCTATTTCTTGGGCGGGTATATCCTGTATGGCTCCATGTATGCCGCCATCGGCTCGGCTGCGGGCGAGGAAATGGACAGCAACCAATCGTTGAGCTTTATCGTAACGGGTCCCATTATCCTATCCATTATGATCATGTCGTCCGTAGTGCAGGAGCCTTCCAGTGCTTTGGCCTCTTTTGCTTCCATCTTCCCGCTCACCTCGCCGGTAGTGATGCCCGCGCGGTTGGGTTTTGGGTTCGATAGCCTGCCGGAGCTTTACTGGCAGTTGCCCCTAAGCATGGCTATGCTGGTGCTCGGCTTTATCTTCACCACATGGTTGGCGGGGCGCATCTACCGCACGGGTATTTTGATGCAGGGCAAAAAGATTACGATGAAAGACTTGGGCACTTGGCTGAAGGGATGAAGAAAAAAGTTACGGGTTTCGAGTTACGGGTTACGGGTTGGCAAGGAAACCATAAAACACCATTTAGCCATTGCTATGTTATGGTTGGGATATGGTATTTTTACTCCAACAAAGAATACTCGCTATCGCCAACTCCAACTCGGAACCCGTAACTCGAAACCCGCAACCAAAAATGTCTTCCCTTCAACAACTGGCCGCTACCTACCAGCAATACCATAATACTTCCGGCATCAAGGGTGCCCCGAAGGAGCTGTACGCGCCCGTGGATTATATTATGGCCTTGGGCGGCAAACACGCCCGACCCGTATTGTGCCTGGCGGCTTGCGATATGTTGGGCGGCGATTTGAAACAGGCCCTGCCGTTGGCCTATGCGTTGGAACTGTTCCACAGCTTTACGCTGGTGCACGACGATATTATGGACGAGGCGCCCCTGCGCCGGGGCCAGCCCACCGTACACAAACGGTTCAGCATGGCACAGGCCATTTTGAGCGGCGACGTGATGCTGATACACGTGTACGAACACTTCAGACATTTGCCCGACGGGGCTTTCCGGCAAGTGATGGATGTGTTTAACCGTACCGCCATACAGGTGTGCGAAGGGCAACAACTGGATATGAACTTTGAGCGCAGGCACGATGTGCAGCTAAACGAGTACCTGCAAATGATTTCGTATAAAACGGCGGTATTGCTAGGGGCCAGCCTGCAAATAGGGGCCATTGCCGCCGGGGCCAGCGAAAAAGACCAACAGGCACTCTATAAGGTGGGGGTGGATACGGGCATTGCTTTCCAGATACAAGATGATATTTTGGACAGCTTTGGCGACGAAGCCACTTTCGGCAAGTCCATCGGCGGAGATATCCGCCAAAACAAGAAAACCTACCTGCTTATACGCGCCAAGGAACTGGCCACGGGCGAGGACAAAGAACGATTGGAACATTACCTATCCACCCTAAACACCGACCCCGACGAAAAGGTAGCCGCCGTAAAGCAAATCTACCGCAACCTGAAACTGGTGGAAGCCGCCGAAAGCGTTCGCCAAGAATACCACAAGGGTGCGTTGGAAGCGTTGCTGTCCGTGTCCGTAGGGCGTGAGAAAACACAACCGCTGGAAGGATATATCAATAGTTTGTTTGAAAGGAGGGTGTAGTCAGCCTAATAATACAGAAGCAGGTATTCTAAGGCGGCGATGTAACCTTCTCATCATTTGTGCTGTTAAAGGCTTCTTTCTATTAAGCACTTGGGAAATGTAACTCTTACTTCCAACCTCAGGGGCTAAATCACTTGCTTTTAAACCTTCTTCCTCCATTTTTAGTTTAATTGCCTCTATGGGGTCAGGAAGTGATACCGGATGATGCCGGTCTTCATAGTCCTTAATCACAAGCAATAACAACTCAAGTTCGTCACCTTCCTTAGTGCCGGGTTTCGAATTAAAAATAGCATCAGCTCTTTCCAAACTTAAGTTATATTCCTGCTCATTCTTTATTATTTTAACAATCATTTGTTCTCAAATTGTATAGTGGTAGCATCAATTCTATCATATTCTGCATGCGCTCCAAACCATTTTATCTGCATAGCCTTATACTGGAAATTTACCCTTACTATTAACCTGTATTTATTCCCATGAATATTGAAAATCACACGCTCATCAGCAATAATGCTAGCGTTAGCATACTTCTGCTTTAATTCATTGAAATTCTTAAAGTCGGAAATTTCAATCTCATAGTACCATCTTCTCAAAGCAGTTGCAGCTTCAGGATAAAGCTCACAATATTTATTTAATGTCCGTCTTGCTATAACATTGAACATTTACCGAAAATAAAAAGTTTACTATTAGCAAACAATTTTGCTTATCATTTTTCCTTTCACCTCCTATCTTTACAACACAACCATGTGGCGATTATGGATTGGAAGAGCACTATCAAGGGGTTTAAGGCGTATTTGAAGTTGGAGCGGTCGCTTTCGGCCAATTCCATCGAGGCATACATGCTCGATATAGAGAAACTGCATGGGTATATCGAGAAGCACCACGAAGGCACCTCGCCCGTAAAGGTGGACTTAAAGATGCTGGACGGCTTTGTTACCTGGCTTTACGAACACAAGCTGAACGACCGCAGCCAAGCCCGCATCCTGTCAGGGGTTAGGGCGTTCTATCGTTTCCTGCTGATGGAGGATATGATAGACCAAGACCCCACCGAACTGCTGGAAGGGCCCAAGATACAGCGCAAACTGCCCGACACGCTGAGCTATGAGGAGATACTCAGCATTATTGCCGCCATAGACCTCAGCAGGCCCGATGGCATGCGCAACAAGGCCATGCTGGAAACCCTATACAGTTGCGGCATGCGCGTAAGCGAACTGATTGACCTGCGCCTGAGCCGTTGCCATTTCGACAACGGGTATGTGCGGGTAACGGGCAAAGGCAACAAGGAACGCCTCATCCCCATCGGGGACGATGCCATGAAATACCTTACCATCTATATCAACGAGGTGCGGAAGTTTCAAACGATAAAGAAAAACAGCGAGGACCATGTATTCCTTAACCTACGGGGCGGCAAGATAAGCCGCATGGCGGTGTTCAACATCATCAAGGATTTGGCGCAGAAGGCGGGCATACACAAAAGCATCAGTCCGCACACGTTTCGCCACTCTTTTGCCACGCACTTGGTAGAGGGCGGGGCCAACCTGAGGGCCGTGCAGCAAATGTTGGGGCACGAGTCCATCACCACCACCGAAATATATACGCACTTGGACCGGGAGTTTTTGCGCGACACGGTGGACCGCTTTCTGCCCAAACACCAAGGCAAAAAACCAAAAAAGCCATGAACCACGAGCTGCAAGCGGCATACCAGAGCCTTTCGGCAAACGAGAGGGAGCAGTTGCGGCAGGGATTTGCCAACTCGCCCAAAGCCTTGACTTTGTTGGATTTTTTGAAAGGGCTGAAAGGCAAGGATTTTACCCACCAACAGGTAATACCGCATCT
>CAYYZT010000145.1:0-1910 GCA_964476015.1 uncultured Chitinophaga sp. | reverse complement strand
GTATTTCAAGCTGCGCAAAACGGTATTGGATGGCATCCATACGCTCCAAAAACAAGGCGCAAACTTCGATGCGCTGCCCCTGCCCGATGCGCAAAACGAACTGCTGCTTATCAAAACCCAGATAAAGCAGGCGGGCCAATATGCCATTGCCCGCCAAAAACTGGAGGCATTGCTGAAAAAAGCGTGGCAGGAGAACCTTTTCGAGATATTGCCGGACATCCTCCAGAACCTGATGTATTGCCGCCACGCGTTGGGCGAGTACCACCAAAACACGGCCTTGTTTCAAGAATGGGAACGGGCCATAGCGTTGCAACGGGATATGAACCAAATGCGGCTGCTTTCCAGCCAAACGCATAATATCACCCATGATAAAAATATAGCCACGGCCTTGGAAACCATGCCACAGCTAAAACGCATCGTGTCGAGAAACAAGGCTTATCCCCGCTTTGCGCTGGCCTACCGCTTCTCGCACCTGCTCAACGGGGCGGCCACTATGGGCAATACCCCTGCTGCCCTTACCCGCCACCTGAAGGCTTACGAGCAACTGCGCAAGGCCCACCCTGCCATGCCGGGCATGCAATATGAGGCCAACCACTTGGCCGTAGAGCGGTTTCGGTACCTATATGCCAAGGGCTTGTACAATTACCTCAAGGGCAATTACAAAGAATTTTACCAAACCCAACGGGAGGCTTACCAATTATCCGCTACCGTGCCCGAACTGCGCGGCGCGCGCTCGGAGGCCATGTTCCTCAACAAAATACGCACGGAAATATTGCTGGGGCTATACAGGGAGGCTTTGCAAACGGCCCGCGAGATGCAGGATTTCCTAAAGGAGCAGCAGCTTACGGCCAATTTCTGGAAAACGCTGTTGGAAATGGGCCGCACTTATGTGTACAGCTATCCTGCCGTGGTGCCGGACGATATGGGCCGGTTTGCCGATACGCTGCATCGCAACTTGGCCAACGCCGCTGCCGCCATGAACGATACCGAGAAAGCCGAGGCCATGGGCGTAGCGGCCATCCTGTATTTTTATGGCGGCCATTATACCAAAGCCTTGAAAACGTTCGAGCAGAAGGAAACCGTGGCCCACTTTGCTTATATGGGGGTGGAGGTGTTCGGGGAAATTTTCAAAGCCCCGTTCGGTGCCCGGCCCGATGTGGCAAAACTGGCCAAAGCCATAAAGCAACAGGCCCTGCGGACGGATAATGCCGCCGTGCGCGATTTGTTGTTGCGCGGGTGCGCCATGCTGGATAAATACCTAGATGAGGGTAGCATATAAATGGAGGAATGCGGCTTATTTGTGCCAAAAAAATGTAACTTCAACGGCTTGCATTATCAGAGGGGCCATATTGCCTTAAAAGGGCAATGATTTTTCTATGGCGAGCGAAAGAAACTATTGGCAAGCAAACTATATGCGATGCACAGAAAAGTGATTTTAATAGCCGACGACGACCAAGACATCTTGGATATCCTCACGTTGTCGCTTATCAACAACGGATACCACGTGCGCACGGCGTTTAACGGCGAAGGGTTGGAAAACTTGGAGCACGATCTGCCCGACCTACTGTTGCTGGATGTATGGATGAGCGGCCGCAACGGCAAAGACGTTTGCATGAGGCTGAAACAGCAAGAAGCCACCAAGAACCTGCCCATCATCCTTATCTCCGCCAACCACGACCTTGACCAAATTGCCCTTGAGGCCGGTGCTGATGGCTATGTGTACAAACCCTTCAACATCAAAAATTTGTTGGAAGTGGTGCGGCAGAAAATGGTTTGATGCCACTAGCCGACTCTTACCTCGCCACGCCCTTCAGCATCGGCACAAAACGGAAGTTCTCGAACTCTTCGGTCTCTATTTCGCGCTCGCTCACTTTGGTAAGGCGCAGCATCAATTGGTCGGTGCCTTCGCC
>CAYYZT010000144.1:7682-8002 GCA_964476015.1 uncultured Chitinophaga sp. | reverse complement strand
TGGTGCCGGTTATGGTAGCGGTGTAGATTCTTTTCTCGCTGATAATTATTGGGGTAAATATCGACCAATTGGGCAATGCCTTTGCCGCTATTATCAACGGGGCTTTTTCCGCCGATGCCTTGAAGGGCGGCTTTGTCGGGGTGTTGATAGTTGGTTTCCAACGGGCCTCTTTTTCCAACGAGGCGGGCGTAGGCTCGGCATCCATAGCACATGCCGCCGCCAAAACAAACGAACCCGTGAGCGAGGGTATCGTGGCATTGCTGGAGCCATTTTTCGATACCGTAGTGGTGTGTACCATGACGGCGTTGGTGATCATCTTT
>CAYYZT010000144.1:4772-7672 GCA_964476015.1 uncultured Chitinophaga sp. | reverse complement strand
ATTACGGGCAAAAGGCGTGGGCCTATATGTTCGGGCATGGCAAGGCGGTGGATTACGCCTACAAGTTCCTGTTTTTGGCCTGCACGGTTATCGGGGCGGCCAGCGGCCTCGGCGCGGTGCTCGATTTCTCGGATATGATGATACTCGGCATGGCCTTCCCGAACTTGGTGGGGTTGTTTATTATGAGCGGCGAGGTGAGCCGCGATGCCAAGGATTATTTTAGAAGGCTGCGCAGCGGGGAGATTCGGAGATATAAGTAGGGAAACTCCCATTTTGTGCCGAGGGCGTTGCCCCCGGCTATGGGCTATGGTATGATGCCCAGCCTAAGGCTGGCGTTCACAAGCAATATCTTGGTGCTCTTTGTGCTTCCTTGGTGTTCCTTGTGTTTAAACCCATAGCACAAAAAACCATGGTCCATGGTCTAAACAGGCACCACCGCTTTCTTCCCATCCTCCAACAACTCTTTCGGTACGGACTTCTTGATGCTCTCGGCCAACAGTTCCAGCAGCTTGCGCTTGATAAAGCTGCGGTGCGTAACCAAGGCTATTTCCCGCACCGGCTCCGGGTTGCGGAAATACCGCACGTTGTCCAGTCTTTTCTTCGATAAATCCAGCACGGCCAGCTCGGGCAGTATGGTAAAGCCGCCATTGGCATCCACCAAGCGTTTCAGCGTTTCCAAGCTACCGCTTTCATAGGCCAGTTGGCGGGGCGTTTGGCCGGTTTTGGTGTTGCACAGGCGTAGCAGTTGGCTGCGCAGGCAATGGCCTTCTTGCAGTATCCACGCTTGGGCAGGCTCCAAGTCTTCGGCCAAGAGGTGTTTCTTTTTGTACAGGCTGCTGTCGTCGGACACGTAGGCAATCAACCGCTCGTAAAACAACGGTATGGCCGTAAGGCTATTGTCCTCCAACGGTATGGCCAGCAGCCCGCAATCCAACAGGCCGCGCTTGAGGTGGTCGATGATTTGCTCCGTCGTCAGTTCCGACACTTGCAGCACCACGTCGGGATATTTGCGCATAAACCTGTTCACAAACAATGGCAACAGATAAGGTGCCAGCGTGGGGATAATGCCGATGCTCAGTTTGCCCGCCACCACGCCCTTGCTTTCCTTTACCACCTCTATCAACCTTTCGTGCTCGGCCAGTACCTTGCGGGCTTGGGCTATTACTGCCATTCCTGCATCGGTGGGCAATACGGGGTGTTTATCCCTATCGAACAGTACCATGCCCAACTGGTCTTCCAGTTTTTGTATCTGCATGCTCAGCGTGGGTTGGGTTACATGGCAGTGCGCGGCGGCAGCAGCGAAGTGGCGGAAAGTATCCACGGCCACTATGTATTCGTATTGGCTAATTGTCATGTTAATAGATGTTTTCTATGTTGACATAAAATTAATCAATTTGATTGATGTTAAAAATCGCTCGACCTTTGAACAAAATGCCGTATATTATATTACTCTTTCAAAAAGGGTATCTATTAACCACAAAAAAGTACCTACCATGAGCGAACAACCTAAAAAGCTTACCACTGCATCGGGCAAGCCATACACCCACAACCAAGACACCAAAACCGTTGGCCCACGAGGCCCGGTATTGCTGGAAGACTTTATCCTGCACGAGAAAATGGCGCATTTTAACCGCGAGCGTATTCCAGAGCGGGTGGTACATGCCAAGGGTTCGGGCGCGTTCGGCACGTTTACCGTTACGCACGACATTAGCCAGTATACCCGCGCAAAGCTCTTTAATGGCATAGGTAAGCAAACCAGGTTGCTCATTCGCTTTAGCACCGTGGGCGGCGAGAAGGGCTCTGCCGACAGCGAGCGCGACCCGCGTGGCTTTGCCGTGAAGTTCTATACCGAGGACGGCAACTACGATTTGGTGGGCAACAACACGCCGGTGTTTTTTGTGAAAGACCCCAAAAAGTTCGGCGACTTTATCCATACCCAGAAGCGCGACCCGCATACCAACCTAAAGAGTGCTACGATGATGTGGGACTTTTGGTCGCTAAACCCCGAAAGCCTGCACCAAGTGCTGATATTGATGAGCGACCGTGGCACACCGCGCAGCTACCGCCACATGCACGGTTTTAGCAGCCATACGTTTTCGCTCATCAATGACAACAACGAGCGGGTTTGGGTGAAATTCCACTTCAAATCAGAACAAAAAGCCCTAAGCTTTACCAACGAAGAGGCCATCGACTGGCGCGGCAAAGACCCCGACCAAGCGCAGCGTGACTTGGTGGAAGCCATCGAGCGTGGCGATTTCCCGCGTTGGAAGCTGCGGATACAGGTGATGACCCAAGAGCAGGCCAAAACCTTCCGCTGGAACCCTTTTGATATTACCAAAGTGTGGCCGCACGGCGAGTTCCCGCTGATTGACGTGGGCACTATGGAACTGAACCAGATACCGGACAACTTCTTTGCCGAGGTGGAACAGGCCGCTTTTGCCCCGGCCCATGTGGTGGACGGCATCGGCTACTCGCCCGACAAAATGTTGCAGGGCCGCTTGCTCTCTTATCCCGATGCGCACCGCTACCGCTTGGGCGGCAACTTTGAGCAGATACCCGTGAACCGCCCGCAATGCCCGGTAAACCACTACCAGCGCGATGGCCTGATGGCTGTGAACGGCAACGGCGGCAAAAGCCCGAACTACTTCCCCAACAGTTTCGACAACATTAAGGAAGACCCGAGCTATAACGAGCCGGGCCAACAACTGGATAGCAGCTTTGCCGATTGGTACGACCGCAACGAGAACGACGACGACCACTACAGCCAGCCCGGCGCGCTTTTCCGCAAGGTAATGACCGAGCAGGAAAGGCAGAATACCATCCATAATATTGTAGGTGCCATGAGCGGCATCGGCGGGCCCAAGCGCGACGAAATCATCCAACGCCAACTGGGCCACTGG
>CAYYZT010000144.1:0-4762 GCA_964476015.1 uncultured Chitinophaga sp. | reverse complement strand
GGGCGGCCGGTGACACGGACGAGCTGGACGATCTGGATGCGGAGCTGGCCGCCGGTATTGCGAAAGGTTTGGGAGTTACGTTTGGTTAGTAGTCTGCTTCCCAAAAACCGTCATTGCGAAGGCATACATAATGCTGGATAAGAGCACTATGCTTAAAATGCCTGAAGCAATCCGCATCGATTATGACATTAAAGCATCCCGACCGCTGCGGTTAGCAAACACTATGCTACGTGGCAGGGGGTTGCTTCGAGGCATGTTAATACCCCAAGCACCATTAACATTAAGCTGCCCCTCGCAATGACGTGTGAATAAACGAGCGGCCGTTTCCTGAATGGGGAACGGCCGCTTTTGTTTGCCCTATTCCTCCATCTGAAGATGGAGGCAATTTATAACTGCGTTGTGTGGTGTTTTTACACTATTAGGATTACAATGAAGCAATCTTGAGTCTTATGTCTTGATACTTGTGTCTAAAACCTCACTCAAAACTCCAATTATTCTCGTCCGCGCTCGGGCCATAAGTGCCCGGAATGGGTACGTTGAGCAAACGCAGGAATACACCTAACTGCGCCCGGTGATGCACCACTTGCCCGAAAGTGCCACGGATGGCCTCGTACTTGGTGCTCTTTTCATAGATGTCGTCGCCATTGCGCATGGTCCAAGTTTCCCAAAGGTCGTTTTCTTTCGCATTGGCGAGGGCTTTGGTACCCGTAGCTAGGTTCTTCTCGAAGAATGCCAGTAGTTCGGTCTCGTTTTCGATATGGGTAGGCTGGTAGGGCGCGGTGGCAAAGTCCAGTTCGCCAGCGGTCAATATCAGCTCTAGCCAGCCCGTTACTTCAGAGAGGTGCATGGAAAGCTCGCGCAGGTTCATGCTCTTGGGATGCGGCCGCCAGTCGAATTTTTCGGCAGGCACGCGCTGCAACATTTTGCGGGTGGTTTCGGCTTCGGTGGTCAGTTCTTTTTCCAGCAGAGGAATAATGTTCATAGCAGTTGTTTTAGGATGATAAGGCAAAATAGATACCACCCACTGACAACCCTATGGCAGTGCGATTTTCAAGCTCAAAAAAATTCCGTGTTTTTTCCGTGCGCTACGTGGTTTGAAATTTAAACACAAGGAACTCTAAGGAAGCACAAGGAACACTAAGCCCGTAGTATGTACTTGTGTACTTAGCGCTTTTTCTTGGTGCCCTTTGTGTTTAAAAGTTAACGTTTGACATGGCAGTCCATGCCCCGTCTTCAAAAGTCCACGGGCCTTCGGTGGCCATGTACTCTTCCAAAGTAAGGTGGTCGGCTTTTTTGAACGGCACATCCAAGCAACGCATCTGCACGATACGGGCCACTTTGAAATCGCGATAATCCTTCCGTAAGTGGCACCAGGCCATCAAGTGCCAGCCCAATGCATAAAACACTAGCCCGATAGGCTCCACCTGTCGGCGAGTGGTTTCGCCCTGTTTGGTTTGGTAGGTCAGTTCCAGTGCCAGCCGTTTGCCAATGGCCGTTTGCAGCATGGCCAAGTATTCTTGGTTATACTTCAGGCACTCCGGCACGTGGAAAACGATATGGTCGTTCAGCAGCTCCAATTGCTCTTTTTGGCTGTTGCGCAGCACCGCCTTCACTTTTTGCAGGGCCGTGGCATAGTGCCGCTCGATGCCCTTGTCGGCAAAGCCCGACACCACCCGCTCCATCAGCAGCAGGGCGTTGGCCTCCTCCATGCTGAACTGCACGGGCGGCAAAAAATAGCCCTGCACCAAATAATATCCCTTGCCCGGTTCATAGGCAATCTGGCGGCTGCCCGCTTCATTATCGGAAAGTTGCGAGGCGGTGAGTGCCTGTATATCGCGATACACCGTGCGGATGCTGATGCCGAAATGCTCCGCTATCTGCTCGGCGGTGGTGTATTTTTTACCTTGCAAAAGGGTCAATATGGCCAATAGGCGGGGTAGGCGACGCATTGGGGAGTATTTTACACTAAGTTAATTCTTTAACCCTATTTGCCATCTTTTACCGTGGATCATCGTCTGTGGACCGTGGACCAGCCAAATTTGCACAACGGAACCCTATTTCGTAGATTAGAGTTGGATTGGTATATCAGTTGATCTGTTTATTGGTTAATCAGATTATAAGTTGACAAACTCTAACCGATATACTGATATACCGATCAACCAATAAACCGATATACCATTCAACCACATACCATGTCCAACACATCCGCTATAAACGCTCCCAAAATCATACCCCAAGCCGAAGACTTTTTGCCCCTGAACGGCACCGACTACGTGGAGTTTTATGTGGGCAACGCCAAGCAATCGGCCTACTACTATATCAACGCTTTCGGCTTTCAGCCGTTGGCCTATGCCGGGTTGGAAACGGGCGTGAAAGACCGTGCCTCGTATGTGCTGCAACAGGATAAAATACGCATTGTGCTCACTACCTCCTTAGTGGCCGATAGCGACATCAGCCGCCACGTGCAACAGCACGGCGATGGCGTAAAGGTAGTGGCCCTGTGGGTAGACGATGCCCGCAAAGCCTTCGAGGAAACCACTAAGCGTGGCGCGAAAGCTTACATGCAACCCAAGGAGGAAAGCGATGCGGACGGCAAGGTGGTGCGCAGCGGCATCCATACCTATGGCGATACGGTACACGTGTTTGTGGAACGGAAAGATTACAACGGTACTTTCCTGCCCGGTTACAAAGCGTGGAACCCGCCATACAGTGCCGAGTCGATTGGGTTGAAGTACATCGACCATATGGTGGGCAATGTGGGCTGGAACGAAATGAACCAGTGGGTAAACTTTTATAAAGAAGTGATGGGTTTTGCCCAGTTGATAGGCTTTGACGATAAAGATATTTCCACCGAGTACACGGCCCTGATGAGCAAAGTGATGAGCAATGGCAACGGCCGCATCAAGTTCCCCATCAACGAGCCGGCCGAGGGCAAGAAGAAGTCGCAGATTGAGGAGTATATCGATTTTTATGGCGGGGCTGGCGTGCAGCACATCGCCGTGGCTACCGACGATATTATGCACACCGTGGGCGAACTGCGCCGCCGTGGCGTGGAATTTCTGGTGGTGCCCGAAACCTATTATGCTGACCTCTTGCAGCGCGTGGGCAACATTGACGAGAGCATCCAACAACTGAAAGACCTGAACATCTTGGTGGACCGCGACGATGAGGGCTATCTGCTACAAATCTTCACCAAACCCGTGGAAGACCGCCCAACCGTGTTCTTCGAGATTATCCAGCGCAAAGGTGCCAAGTCGTTCGGCAAGGGCAATTTCAAGGCTTTGTTTGAGGCTATTGAAAGGGAGCAGGAATTGAGGGGGACATTGTAACCTCCATCTTTAGATGGAGGCAATGGATTGCCTTATAAAGTCATAGTTCCGCATCACAGTAATATCAATTGCCCCTATTTTCAAATAGGGGTTGTGATGAAAGATAAGAGACATTTTTCTTTGTGTGCCTTGTGAAACCATCGTGTCCTTTGTGTTTAAACCGACATAATGTGTTTAAACACTAAGTACACAAAGAAGGGCACAAAGCGCACAAGATGATTCGTCTCCATCTAAAGATGGAGGCAATTTATATGGCCACAATGCGGTGTTTTTCGCAAAGCAGTAATTGCTTTTGTTAAAGCTACATCACGGTAATAACAATTGCCCCCTATTTTCAAATAGGGGATTGAGCGGATGTTTTCTTTGTGCCCCTTGTGAAACCTTAGTGTCCTTTGTGTTTAAAACCGACATAATGTGTTTAAACACTAAGTACACTAAGAAAAACACTAAGATCACTGGTTGATGGGCTATTCCTCTTTGGCCTGGTTCACCAACAACCTCCTATAGCTGGAGAATATCTTCGATTTGGAGAGGAAGCCCACGTATTTACCGTCTTCCACCACGGGTAGGTTCCACGCACCCGTTTCATCGAAATGCTTCATCACCGCCTCCATCTCCTCGCCCATATGGATAATGGCAGGCGGGGAATGCGATAGGTCTTTTACCAGCACGGTATCGTATTTCTCGCGTTGGAACATGATTTCCCGCACATCGTCTAGCGTAATAATGCCGCGTAGGAAACGGTCTTCATCCACCACTGGGTATATATTACGGTGGCTATGGGCAATCACCTCCGCCAAGTGGCCGAGGGTATCGGTGGGTTTTACGGTTTGCAGGTCGGTCTCTATTACCTTTTGCATCTGCATAAAAGTGAGCACCTGCTTGTCTTTGTTGCCGCTGGTGAGGTGGCCCTTCATGGCCAGTTGCTTGGTATAAATACTGTGCGGCTCAAAGTAATGGATAGTGGCATACGCCAATCCCGATACTATCATCAGGGGGATAATCAATTCGTAGGTAGTGGTTATCTCCACCACCAAAAAAATGCCCGTGAGCGGCGCGTGCATTACGCCGCTTATCAACCCAGCCATACCCACGAGGCCAAAGTTGCTTTCGGAGATGGGGTGGGTAACGGCAGTGAGGTTGCTGAAGCGGGCGAAACCAAAGCCGAGCAGCCCGCCCGTGAACAGCGAGGGCGCAAACACGCCACCGTTGCCCCCGCCGCCGATGGTAAGCGACGCGGCGATAATCTTGGCAAACACCAATACCATGATAAAGGCCCAAACGGCCCAAGCATTGTGTTTATAGCCGTCGAACAGGCTGGCTTCCAGCACTCGTTCCGGATGCCCCGTAAACACGGCCTTGAGGGTTTCGTAGCCCTCGCCGTAGAGTGGCGGCAGGATGAATATCATAATGCCGAGCAGGCTACCGCCAAT